>JAXIOF010000087.1 GCA_034190545.1 Candidatus Afararchaeum irisae
AACCGCTGTGCCGCGACCGAGGAAAGTATGGTCGCTGACGACTGAGACGGCGAGTAGAATAGAGTAGAGTAAGAGTCCGGCTTTTCGTTACTATCCTATCTCAAAGCTTAGCACAGTGCTGTAACTCCGCCGAGTAGCAGTCGGGACACTCGGGCTCCTGGTCGACGAGTTCGCTTAGCTCGGAGGCTACGTCGTCGCTCATGACGTGTTCTATCCTGCAAGCCTCGTCGTGGAAACCGTCGTTTACGTCGAGGAACTTGACGAGGAACCTCTCTATGAGGCAGTGTTTCTTGAGAAGGCTTCTCGCTCTCTCCTCTCCGTCGGGGGTCAGCCTCGCACCCTTATACTTCTCGTACTCGACGAGCCCGTCCTCCTCTAAGTTCCGCAGCATCTCAGTCACGCTCGGAGGCGAGACACCGAGTCTGTCGGCAATTCTGCCTGTTCTCGCCGGGTCGCCGTCCTTCGAGAGTATGTAGATCTCCTTGAGGTACATCTCGATGCTTTCGCTCATCGTATCTGTGTCTGAGTCCGCGTCTATGTCTATCTCTGACTCTGGTTCTCCTTCTTGCATTTTACGCTACCCCCTTTAGTATGTTCTCTATCTTCTGGGCGTCCTCCTTCTCGTCCTCGCGTATCTCCTTGAGGGTCGAAACTACCATCTGTATCTTGTCGTCGTTCATCTCCAGACAGCCTCCGACGCCTGTGTCCGCGTCTGTGTCTATCTCCGTCTCCGCCTCGGAATCGGACGTCTTAGTATTCTCACACGCGTCTATAAGTGTGTCGTAGAAGCTGTAAGCGAGCCTCTCGCTTCTGAGCTGTTCCCTCAGAGCCTGCTCGTCGGTCTCGGCGTCTATCTCGGATCTCTCCACCTTCTCTCTCACTAGCTCCTCTATGTGTCTCGCGTCCATCCTCGTCCCGTCGGCTCTCAGATCGTCTATCAGATCTATGAGAGTGTCACGGTGTGTCTGGCTCTCGTCGAGTGCTTCGAGGAGGATCTCCTGTATATAATCGTTCTGAGCCGCCCTTCCGCTTATGACGGCGCTCTTCTCCTCGGCGTACTCCTCTATCACGACTCCCATCTGGAGAAGCCTGACCAGAATATCCTCGTCCGAGATACGTTTCTCAGAGCCCACCAGGTCAGTCATGTAGGACGTTAGCATACGGTGCCGTATATGTCTTACGTCCCGCCAGTAGATACTTAAGACAGGGAACACGATCTTCTTCAAATGAATCTGGCGCGAACCGACATGGGCAAGCTACTCAGAGCCTCGGCTGTATCTGTGGTATTCTTCGTCGTCTTCGGTGTCGTGACGGCTCTGATACCCAACCCGATCTACATACGCAGGGTACCGCGGACGCCCCTTGACTACACGTTTCTGACAGTCACCTCGGTACTCATAGGAGTCTATGCCGCACAGACGGATCTAACTCGTGGAGCCTCCGGTGCCGAAGACACGTCTAACGACCGTCTCGCGTTCGTCGGTGGCGCGCTCGGGTTTCTGTCTTTCGGCTGTCCGATCTGTAACGCTGTACTCCTCGCACTCTTCTCCAACACCGCCATAATGACTTACTTCGACCCCCTCCGTCCCTTCTTAGGCGTCGTGTCTGTCGTTCTCCTCGGGGGTCTCGTCTACTACACCTACTCGTCCGACTGCATGGGCGAGTCGTGTTCACCTTTCTGAGTCAGTGTCAGCCCAGATCTTCCTCTACTGCCTGTGCTGCCTTACGCCCGCTCGCCATCGCGGCGTTTATAGAGGACGCCTCGGTGAACTCACCCGCTAAGTAGACGTCGTGTCCCTCCGAGAGACGGTTTGACGGGAGGCGCGAATGTATGCCGGGCGGCTGTGCGAACTGAGCGAACTCTATCCTGTCGGTGTGTAGAAGCTCCAGGTCACCCACACCGTACTGTTTTTCGAGGAGGCTCTGAGTCTTCCTCCTCAGACCGTCGTCGTCCTCGTTTGGAAGACCCATGAAGACAGCCGAAGCCATCTCGACGCCGTCGGGTGTGTACTCGGGTGCGACGTTCGAGAGGGGGACTACGTGGTTCGGTTTCGAGGTGTCGGCGTTGAGGAGTATCCTCTTACCCATTCGGGTCTCCGAGAGGTCGAGTTCATAGTACTGAGTCACACATGATCTCGCCTCTGTAGGTATGTTGTCCGCACGTGTGAGACGTCTCGCTTCCTTCGGATCAGTCGCCACGACGACGGCGTCGTACTCGTAAGTCTCTCCGTCGACCTTCAGAGTCGCGTCGTCTCCTATCTCCTCGACCCAGTCTCCTCTCCTGATCCTGACACCGTTCGACTCGGCTCTGCGTGCTATCTGTGCTGGGATCTCCCCCATTCCTCCCGACGGAACCCCGACTTTTCCCTCTGACATCATCTTAAAGGTAAACTCGAAGACCTTCTTCGACGTCGACAGCGATGGATCGAGTGTTATACCGCCGTAGAACGGCTCCGCGAATGCCTCTATGAAACGGTCGGAGAAGCCCTTAGAGACGAGATAATCACGTATCGACGTGTCGGTACCCTCGAATATCTGTCTTGGCGACTTCCTCCCCACGGTCGCTCTCAGTCCCATCAGACGTAGTTTGTCTCCGACCGTCGCGGCTCGGCTCAGGACTGTCGGGAGTAAGTCAGTCGGCTTCCTGAGAGGATCTGAGACGGTCGAGACACGTCCTCCGTGGGCTATCTCCGCGCCGGGGTCGAAGTAGCGCAGGTCGAGTCTTTCGTAGTCTAGTTCACGTCTCGCCTCGGGGTAGGCGGTGAAGAAGACCTGGAATCCCCTGTCGAAGACGAAGCCGTCACGTTTCGCCGACCTCACGCGTCCCCCGACTTCGGCGTTTTTGTCGTAGACGGTGACTTCGAACCCCGAGGCTCCGAGACATCTCGCCGCCACGAGCCCCGCTACGCCGCCGCCGACGACGGCTACTTCTTTCGTGTCTGACATAGACGTATATTAGTCTTCTACGTATTAATACACAGGGCACGTCGGAAGACAGGGGTCAGACTTTTGTTCCCTGAGGAGAATCCTCTCGGACATGAGGCTGTCTAGCCCTGAGTTTGAAGACGGTGGCGAGATACCCCGTGAGTACGGCTACACGAACCGGAACGTCTCGCCCCCTCTCGATATCGACGACGTGCCCGAAGACGCCGAGTCCCTCGTCCTGGTCGTCGACGATCCCGACGCCGTCGAGCCCGCTGGCAAGGTCTGGGATCACTGGGTACTCTGGAACCTCGATCCCTCGACACGTGAGATACCTGAAGACGCTGATATCGGAGACCTCGGAGGTGTCGAGGCGAAAAACGACTACGGCGAGAAGGGGTACGGAGGTCCCAACCCACCCGACCGCGAACACAGCTACAGGCTCCGTCTCTACGCAGTCGACATTACACTCGACCTCCCTGAGACGGCGACAAAACAGGACGTTATAGACGCCGTAGACGGACACACCGTCGCGGAAGCGGAGATTACCGGCAGATTCTCAAGTTAAAACTTCCGGCTCCGGTAGATATAAGGAAGTCGCGGAGGCTATACTGTATCTATGTCAGGGGACGGAGACTCGGAATCAGGAGGTAGGTCTAATAACAGACAGTTTGACAAGGACTGGCTCTATGACGAGATGGGGTTCGACGAGGATCTCCTCAGCATGCGTAAGAGGTATATCGACTTCGACGACGAGGACGAGAAACGCGTCATGAGGATGACGCCCGTCTTCGAACGTATACAGGACGATCTAGCAGACGAGTTCTACGACAAGCTCTTAGTCTACAACGAGACTGCCGACGTCATATCCGACACAGACGTCACCGTAGACCAGCTAAAGGAGACACAGAAGAGGTATCTCCTCAGCCTCGGAAACTACGGATACGAGCCCGGCGACGGTGCTGGGTACGGCGAGTCGTACGCCAAGAGCCGTCTTGCTATAGGACATATGCACGTTCTCATAGGACTCACGCCGCCGTGGTACATAGGTGCCTACTCGGTCTACCACGACATGATCCTTGAGGAGCTGTTCGAGGACACCTACGACAAGATGAGACGCCACCATGACATAGACGAGGAGGCGTTCGACGAACTCGACGAGCTCAGGGAGGATATACTCGCTTACCTGCGTCTCGTCAACTTCGACATGCAGCTTGCGATAGACACGTATCTCCACAGGATGGTTGCCCAGTCGTCGGGGAACGCCAGACACGAGACTACCGATAAGGGTTCGAGCATAGTCGAACGTATATCCGGAATGTTCGGGTGAGAGACGATGACGAAGGTATTCACCATAGCCTCCGGAAAGGGAGGAACCGGAAAGACTACGACGACGGTCAACCTCGGCACGTCCCTCGCAAAGCTCGGAAAGGAGACGACTGTACTCGACGCCGACATAGGCATGGCAAATCTGGGTCTCGTACTCGGACACGAGGAAGAGCCCGTGACGCTCCACCAGGTACTCTCGGGAGAGGCAAACGTCAGCAACGCTGTCTACGAGAGCTACGAGGGTCTCAACGTCGTGCCAGCCGGACTCTCGCTTGAGGGATTCGAGAAAGCCGACTCCGACCGTCTTGAGGAGGCGTTGAGTTACATAACCAACAAGACCGAGTATCTCCTCATAGACGCTCCGGCGGGTCTGAGCAAGGAGAGCCTTATCCCTCTCTCGGTAGCCGACGAGGTCATACTCGTCGTCAACCCCGAGATATCCAGCATGGCTGACGCGACGAAGACCAACATAATGGCTGAGAAGCTCGGAACCGACGTCGCGGGTGCCGTACTCACGAGAACGAGCAACGAGGAGAGTGAGATGAACGTCGAGAGGATAGAGGAGATACTCGAAGTCGAGGTTCTCGAACGCGTCCCTGAGGATCCCGAGGTAAGGAAGTCGGCGATATACAAACGTCCCGTGGTTGTACATTCTCCCAACTCACCCGCTTCGAGGGCGTACAAGAGACTCGCCTCACGTCTCTCGGGGGAGGAGTTCGAGGAGGAGATACACGAGGAGGAGGACGAAGAGGGATTCGTCTCAAGAATGGCAAAGACGTTATTCGGGTGATCAGATGTCTCTGATAATAAACGCACTCATAGGTGTTCTCTCGGCGGTAATACTCGTGATGCTCGGAATAAACTACCTGATGCACGTCAGGATAAAACAGCTCAAGGAGAAGGTCGAGAGCCTCCAGTCGGAGGTTCGTCTCACCGACGACGAGGTCGAGAAGCTTCAGTCGAGCATAAACTCGATAAGGAAGAAGGAGCGCTGAGACTATAGCTCGTCGGGGTCGAGACCCATGTCGTCGAGTATCTCGTCGGCTTTGTCCTCGAAGTCCTCGGAGATCTTCTCTATCTCCTGTTTGATCTCGTCAGTCGTCTCGCCGTCCTCGGTCTCTGCCTCCACCTTGTAGACGTCTAGATGGAGGTTGCGGCTCTCCGACATACTCAGAATCTCGTCTACTGCTTCGTTTCCCATCACGGCTTCGCCGTCTGTTTCGAGTATGGCTCCCGATGCGTCACCCCTGTCTATAGTAACCATTCCCTGAATCTCTTCCTCGTTGATAGTTAGGTAGCCGTCGAAGTCGTCGTCGAGCTTGAGGAGGTAGTTCCTGAGGTTTATGTAACGTGTCGAGAGGTCTTCCTCGATCTTCTCGCCCGTCATCTGGTTACGTATGATTTCGAGTTCAGTCTCGCCGCAGTCCGCGACCTCGATACGGTACTCCCCCGATTCGAGACTGCTCAGAGCCTCCTCGAAGCCGTCGTGTACCTCGGTGCCTGTTCGGGTCTGACCCTCTATCTTAGTCGTCTTAGCCATCCCGTCCTCGAAGACTGTGACTCCTTCCTCTCCGTTTCCCTCGAACCTGAGATAGCCGCTGAGACCCTGTCTCTCGATGTCGTCTCTCAGGGCTTCGACGTCGACGAAGCTAGTCTTGAGGTTCTCGTAGACCGTCTCGCAGTCGGGAAGCATAGACTCTAGTTGGCTGTCCGGCATTAAAGGGTTTCCCAGCCCGACGCCCCCAACACTTATGTCATCTGATACCAATACTACTTCCAGTTCTGGGTGAATCCTTTTGGACGGAAAGGGCGATAAGAACAGGGACGGTGAGGAGGACGACGACGGAGGCAGAGACATCGACAGTCAAACCAGCGACGGTAACCGGGACGACGAACCCGACCTCGGCTCAGGCTCACAGACTGACGAGAACGGCTCTGATGAGGACGAGGACACGTCTGCTTTCGGGGTCGACGAGACTGATCCGACCGACCTAATACCCGACGACATAGACGATAAGGTCGAGGAGAGAATGGGAATCAGCCGTGACGAGCCCGACGAAGCGGATGACCAAGTAGACACAGAGACAGACTCCTCTGTAAACAGACGTGATGTACTCAACTCAGCCGACGTCGGCATGGATGTCGACCCAGACAGCCTCGATGAGGTAGACGAGATGGATGTGGTGGTTCAAGACGAGGACAATGACGAGGAGCCTCAGCTGATGAGCGACATGCCGACTGACGTCAAGAACGAGAGTATCGAGCCCGAGAAGATGCTCGACGACGTCAGGGAGTTCTTCGCGTCTGAGGAGATGTCAGACGCCTTCTCGGAGGAGGAGATATCCTCGTTACTCAACGCTGCCAAGAGCAATATAGCCGAGTTCGAGGGTCTCGAGGGATACGAGGAGTACGAGAGATACTGGGTCAACAAACCCTACGCTTACATCTCCATACTCTACAACGACGACGAGAACGACTTCCGTTACCATATCTCCGAGCCCGAGCTCGACGCCTTCGAGAGGACTGTACGTGAGGACATAAAACAGCGTCTCCGTGACGTCCTGATGCACGAGGAGACCGACAGGTCGGAGGACAAGGAAGAGGTAATCGAGAGGAGAACTAGAAAGATAATAGACACGTACGGGATCGACATCGACGACGACTCACTCTCTAAGATACTATACTACCTCAAACGTGACTACATACACGACGGCAAGATAGATCCCATAATGCGTGACCCCAACATAGAGGACATATCGTGTGACGGCGTCGGTGTACCCGTCTTCGTCTACCACCGTGACTACCGCGATCTCATGACTAACGTCGAGTACGAGAAAGACGAGCTCGACTCCTTCGTTATAAAGCTCGCCCAGAGGAGCGGAAAACACATCTCGGTCGCGAATCCGATGGTAGACGCGAGCATGCCCGACGGATCACGTATACAGCTTACACTCGGGGACGAGATAACCTCACACGGCTCGACGTTCACTATACGTAAGTTCAACGAGGTACCTTTCACTCCTATAGACCTTCTCAACTGGGACACCTTCTCTCTCGAAGAGATGGCGTATCTCTGGATCTGTATCGAGAACAACAAGTCGCTGATATTCGCGGGAGGTACTGCGAGTGGTAAGACGACGAGCATGAACGCCGTCTCTCTCTTCATACCTCCTAAGAGCAAGGTCGTCTCGATAGAGGACACACGTGAGATCACGCTTCCCCACACCAACTGGATTCCGAGCGTCACGAGGGAGTCGTTCTCGGAGGAGGGTGCGGGAGAGATAAACATGTACGAGCTTCTCCGCGCCGCTCTGAGACAGCGTCCCGAGTACCTCATAGTCGGAGAGGTACGTGGTGAGGAGGCTCTCACGCTCTTCCAGGCTATGTCTACGGGACACACGACCTACTCGACTATGCACGCCGACTCGGTCGACGCCGCCATACACCGTCTCGAAAATCCGCCCATAAGCGTGCCGCGTTCGATGCTCAAGGCACTTGACATAGTCTCTATACAGGCTCAGACCTTCGTGGGTGGTAAGAGGGTCAGACGTAACATGAAGCTCGTCGAGATAATAGGTATAGACCCCAAGACACAGAATATACGTACGAACGACATATTCCAGTGGGACGCCGAGACCGACTCGTTTATGAGAACAGGAAAGTCGTCGGCTCTCGAGGAGATAAAACGTTCGAGGGGATGGAGCGACGAGGAGCTCGAACACCAGATCGACATGAGACGTGAGGTTCTCGAGTACCTCGTCGACAACGACATAACCGACTACCGCGAGGTCTCACGTACTATACAGACCTTCATGACCGACCCGGAGAAGATAATAGAAAGAATACGCGAGGGCGAGCTAGACGTCGAGTCTCTCGAGGAGAGAGCCTCTGTCGACGTCTGACCTGACAACAGATCAGACCAAGATAGACCAATAAGATGTCACAGTCACAGGACACACCAGAAGACGACTACTCGACTGAGAGCCCTGAGCTAAGTCAGCCGGTGGGTAAGGACACCGGCATACGTCTCAGTCCCTCGAAAGCCATAGACAGGATAGCCTACCGTATATTCGGAACCTACTTCAAGCAGAGGGAGGACAAGTACGCTTCGACGCGTAAGAAGCTCCAGCAGGCACGTATGGGGGAGGTAGGCTACGACATGTATCTCTCACGCGTAGTCTTCTACTCACTCGTAATAGGACTTCTCGGAGCCGGAGTGGGTATACTCATAACTTATCTCCTGTTTACACTCGGAGTGTTCTCGGAGTACACTCTCGGTGTAACAGTCCCTCCGTCGGTAGCGACATTCATAGAGAACAACAAGATTCTCCTCTCGGGCGTACTTCTGACGGTACTCATATCGGGGTTCGTGAGCGTGGTAACAGGGGCGACTCTCTATTATGTCCCACATTTCTACGCCGGCGAACGTAAGAGGTCTATCAACACGACACTTCCCCACGCTGTCACATTCATGTACGCGCTGTCGCGCGGAGGAATGAATATAGTCGAGGTCATAGAGGCTATCGCAAACGCCGACGACGCCTACGGAGAGGTCTCGAACGAGTTCAAGATGATACTCAACGACATGGAGTACTTCGGGAGCGACCTCCGTCTCGCGCTCCGTAACGCGAGCGAGACCACGCCGAGCGACAGCATGGAGGACTTCCTCGACGACCTCCTCGGCATAGTCGACTCGGGAGGTGACATAACCCCTTTCCTACTCCAGAAGAGTGAACAGTACCTCGAACGCGCGAGACAGGAACAGAAGGGATTCCTCGACACACTCGCACTCATAGCCGAGTCGTATGTCACCGCTTTCGTAGCAGGTCCCCTCTTCATCATAATCATCACAGTCATTATGAGTGTCCTCGGCGGAGCGAGTCTGACACAGATATACGCCATAGTCTATCTCGTTATACCCGTCGGAAGCCTCGGCTTCGCCTTCATAATCGACATACTCTCGACGGGGGGAGAACAGTCGAGCAAGACACTCAAGACAGAGATCGAGGAGTTCGACGTCGAGAACTGGGCGGATATAGAGACCGAAGACGGCGGGAAGCTCTCTGACGACCCTCGGTACAAGTCGTTACGGAGGGCTAAGAAGATGGAGAACATAAAGAGCCTCCTCAGGAATCCGTTTGCTTCGGTAAAGGAGGAGCCACTTCTGAGTCTCGTCGTCACGGTGCCTGTTGCGGCTGCGCTGTTTGCGGGCTTCGTATTCGCGGGGGTCTCGACAGCTACCGTCTCGGCTTTCAAGAGCCGTCCTATCTGGAACACTGCTACTCTCTTCGTGATTCCGGCTATGACACTCACAGTTCCTGTCTCTTTCTTCCACGAGCTCAAGATGAGACGCAGGAGGAAGGTTCTGAGGGAGCTCCCCGACACCCTCAAGAAGCTCGCCGGCGCGAACGAGACGGGAATGACCCTCACCGAGAGCCTCCGGATGGTCTATGAGACGTCTACGGGGGTACTCGCGAACGAGATAGAGATGGTCTATACCGAGATAGAGTGGGACGCCGACCTCAACGACTCGTTCATACGGTTCGCTAACAGGATGAAGATACCCCGTCTTTCGAGGACTATAAAGCTCATCACGAAGGCTAACGAGTCGAGCGGTGACATAGGCGACGTCCTAGAAGTCGCGGCGAGGGACGTAGAGAGTGCCTACAAGCTCGACCGCGAGCGTTTCCAGAACATGATAATCTATGTCGTCATAATCATCATAAGCTTCCTAGTCTTCCTCTTCGTCGTCGTAATACTCGAAAACACATTCCTTACCAACATAGCTGAGTCGACGTCGGGAGCCGAGGGACTCAGCCAGGCGGGCGGCGGAGCTCTGAGCTTCGAGGAGATACCTCTCGACACTTACCGTATGGTGCTTTTCCACTCGGCTATCATACAGGCGTTTTCGAGCGGTCTTCTCGCGGGACGTATGGGAGAAAACAGCATGTACAGCGGACTCAAATATAGCATAATACTAACACTAATTGCTCTGGGCGTCTTTATATTCCTATAATGCAGAAGCTTACGACGGGGATCGACATACTCGATTCTCGGCTTAACGGGGGAGTGCCTGAGGGAAGCGTCATATCCCTCGTGGCTCATCCTATGAGCATGGGGGAGCTTTTCCTCGAACAGCTTGCTCTCACGCGACCGACTCTCTACTTCACCAACTCACGTCCGTCCGAGAGCATAGTAAGGTCTGTCGGAGAGCTAGACTCGGGTACTGTCGGGGAGTACCTCGAAGACGAGGAACACGACGAGTCGGAGTCGGAGTCGGAGTCGGAGTCGGAGGAGGTGTTAAACGTCGTCGATCTGGCTGTGGATGGCAAATCCTCATCCTCGTCCCCATCCCCATCCTCGTCTCCATCTCCATCTTCCGAGGGGACTACGGATACTGAAGCCGACACGACTCGGAGTATCCTCGACAGTCTCGAAGACCTCGACACTGACGAGCCACAGAACGTCGTCTTCGACTCTTTCTCGGAACACGTCAGACAGAAACAGAACGACTACAGGACTGTTCTGAGACGGTTACACGAGGTGACACACGCCTCGTCGGGTATCGCATGTCTCCATATTACGAAGGGCGACCGCTCGCTGACGCGCGACGAGGAGTACGTTCTCAGCGTCTCCGACGTCGTCTTCTACCTCATGATAGATCCCGATGGAGATAAGGTCGAGAACAGGCTTGCTGTCACCAAGATACGTGACGGAGCCCCTCCCGACGAGACTATAAAGCTCGACATAGGACAGAGAATATCCGTCGAGACCAGCAGAGAGATAGCTTAGTTAGTTAGGTCAGTCAGCGGTGGTCTCTGCTTCTCTTCTTTCCTCGTCCTCTATCTCCTCTATGTACTCCTCGGCGTCCATCGCCGCCATACATCCCATTCCGGCGGCGGTTATAGCCTGCTGGTACTTGCGGTCGGAGACGTCTCCTGCGACGAAGACACCCTCTACGTTCGTCTCCGACGTATTGCCTTCGAGCGACTCGACGTAGCCGTCGTCGTCTAGCTCGACGTCTGTTCCTTCGAGATAGTCGGTGTTGGGAGTGTGTCCTATAGCGTAGAATATGCCCTGGCAGTCGAAGTCTATCTCCTCGACCTCGTCGTTGCCCTTCTCGTACTTCTCCTTCGGGTAGCCGTCGGGGTGTTTCACTAGCTTCGCTCCGGTGACGCCCTCGTCAGGACTTCCCTCTATCTCGACGAGTTCGGTGTTCCAGAGGAAATGTATATCGTCGTTGTCGATCGCCCTCTCCTTCATTATCTCCGAGGCACGTAGTTCGTCACGTCTGTGGACGATATCGACCTCCTTCGCGAACTTCGTGAGGAAGAGAGCCTCCTCCATCGCCGAGTCGCCTCCTCCCACGACGAGGACGACGTCGTCCCTGTGGAAGGCGGCGTCACACGTCGCACACGTCGAGAGCCCGTGTCCCATCATCTCGTCCTCGTTCTCCGCACCTACCCATCTCGCGCTCGCGCCCGAGGCGACCACGAAAGAACGCGTCTCCACGACGTCGCCGTCGTCGAGTTCAACTGTGTAGGGTCTCTCGTCGAGGTCGACGTCTACGACAGACGACGACCTGTACTCCGCGCCGAACTTAGACGCCTGTTCCTTACAGTTGTCGACGAGTTCGAAGCCTCCGACCCCCTCGGGAAAGCCGGGGAAGTTCTCGACGTCGGTCGTGAGAGTAAGCTGACCGCCGGGCTCGTCGCCCTCTAAGACGAGAGGGTTGAGGTCGGCGCGTGCGGCGTATATCGCGGCTGTCGATCCCGCCATTCCCGATCCCGCTATGACTACGTCACGTACTTCCGAAGAGTCTGTGTCTGCCATGGAGTAGATAAAAGCTTAGTCTTATTCAATCTGTTGTCTACGCCATTTTGCTACTTTACTCTATTTCATCTCAACTGTACTGCTGTATCAGCGACCTGAGCTGGCTCTCCTGCTGTACTCCCATGACCTGTTCTACGGGCTCGCCTCCCGAGAAGAGGTACATCGTCGGGACGCTCTGGACGCGGTACTTCATCGCTAGCTCCTGCTGTTCGTCTATGTCGACCTTCGCGACTGCGGCGTCTGTCGAGGCGGCTAGCGACTCGACTACGGGTTCGAGCATCTGGCACGGTCCACACCAGTCGGCGTAGAAGTCGACGAATACGACGTCGTGTGTCGTGACAAGGTCGTTGAGCTCGGCGGCACTGTGTACGTGTACGGGCTCGTCGGGTGTCTCGGTCTCGGCGGTCTCGTCGGAGCCTTCGCCCATCATCTCCTTCATCTTCTTCTCACGGATCTTCTCTTTCTCATCCTGAGAACTTTTTGAGTCTTCGTGCTGGCTCATATCTCGGCTTACGACGCCGTCTAACTTAATGTTTTGGGGATTTCCCACAATACTACCACGCCGGTGCCGGCGACATACCCGATATTTATAGCATCTCCACGCAATCTTAGTACAAGATGAAAGGAAACAGCTTCGGCGAGGAGTTCGAGATCACGACGTGGGGTGAGTCACACGGCGAGGCGATTGGTGTCGTGGTAGACGGCTGTCCCGCGGGGATAGAGATATCTGAGGAGGAGATACAGAGAGACCTCGACAGACGGAAGCCGGGACAGAGCGACGTGTCGACTTCGAGGGGCGAGGCTGACCGTGTCAACATACTCTCGGGGGTCTTCGACGGCGAGACACAGGGAACCCCCATATCGATGGTGATATGGAACAAGGACTCCGACTCCTCGAAGTACGAGGACTTCATCACGAAGCCGCGCCCCGGACACGCCGACTTCACCTACGAGGCGAAACACGGAACGCGTGACTGGAGAGGAGGGGGACGTTCGAGCGCGCGCGAGACGGCATGCAGGGTCGCCGCCGCGGGGATAGCCAAGAAGATACTCGACGACAAGGGGATTCAGATCAAGGCACACGTCAACCAGATAGGCGACGTACGTGCGGAGGCGTCGTTTGAGGAGATCATCGAGAACTCCGAGTCAAACGACGTGAGATGTGCCGACCCCGACAAGGCTGACGAGATGCAGGATCTCATACTCGACTACAAGGAGAGCGGCGACTCGATAGGCGGGAGCGTCGAGTGTTACGCCACCGGCGTCCCCAAGGGTCTCGGCGAGCCGATCTACGACAAGTTCGAGTCGGTTCTCGCGAAGGCTATGATGAGCATAAACGCATCGACCGCCTTCGAGATAGGCGTCGGTAAACGTGTTACAGAGATGACGGGGTACGAGCTAAACGACGAGTGGGTCTACGAAGACGACGAGATAGTCACCGAGACTAACAACGCCGGAGGCGTCTTAGGCGGAATCACTAACGGAATGCCCGTGAGATGCGAGGTCTCGTTCCGGGCACCGTCTTCGATACCCAAGGAACAGCACACGGTCGACTGGGAGACGGGTGAGGACGGCGTTCCAATCTCGGTGACGGGAAGACACGATCCCGTCATACCTCCGAGAGCCGTTCCCGTCGTCGAGGCGATGATGGCACTCGTCACGGTCGACTTCCTCATACGCGCGGGCGAGGTACATCCCGACAGACTCGGCGGCAGAAAACAAGTCGGCGACTGACTCGACCCCGAATTCTAATTAGTCTGGGGTTTTATTTAAGAACATGAAAACGAAGACGGTTCATCCCAAATACCGACACAGACGCGAAAGAACCTCGAAGGAGGTGGATAGATGGGGACGGAGTCCGAGACAGTAGACCGCGACGAGTTCCGTGAGATGGAGGAGTTCGTGAGGTCACATCTCCAGGACACCGTAGACACCGACGGCGACCGGATGAGATGGTATCCTTGGCACTCGCCGCGTTACAGGTTCGACCACATAATGGGCGCCTTCGGACTCGCAGAGAAGATAGGACGTGAGGAGGGCGCAAAGGTCGACGTAGTCAAGGTTGCGACACTCTTCCACGACGTTGCGAAGTTCGAGGCTGACCAGGAAGACCACGCCGACGAGGGTGCCGACATAGCCGAGGAGTACCTCGACGAGAGGGGATACTCCGACGTCTTCATAGACGACGTCCGACGTACCATACTCGACCACATAGGCGACATGGACTCCGACCTTCCTCTCGAGTCGAAGGTTCTGATAGAGAGCGACGCCATAGACAAGATAGGTGTCGGAGGAGCGACGATGATGGCGATGCGTGTCGGCTACGAGGCGAGGTCTCACACCGAGGTTCCCGATATGATAGACAGGGTGATCGAGAGAGGCGAGAAGACGCTCGGCTGGCTCGAAACCGACACAGGGAGACGTATAGCGCGCGAGAGGCTCGAAAGGGCGAAGACCTACAGGAACTGGTTCGAGGACGAGATGAGGATCTAGTCTGCTACCCCGAGACTCTCACAGTGTCGTAGCTTCCGAGGTACTTTATCCAGTCAACTTTGTCGCCGAGACCCTCAAGTATCTCCTCGTCGTAGCCTCCCTCGTAGTCGATATGGAAGACGTAGTCACCGAGCTCGCGTTTCGAGGGACGTGACTCTATACGTGTGAGGTTGACACCGCGTTCCTCGAAGACGCCGAGTATGTCGTAGAGGAGCCCGGGTCTGTCGTTTCCGGGGTAGACGACTACCGTAGTCTTGTCGCCCTCGTCGTACCTCTCGGTCGTGAGATAGAAGAACCTCGTGACGTTCGCGGCGACGTCCTGTATCTCCTCGGCTACGACCTCTAACCCATTGGAAGCGAGGTCGGGATGTGCTACTGCGGCGACGTCGGGGTTCTCACGCGCCTCCTCGACCCCCTTCGCAGTGCTACTCACCGACCTCAGATGGACGTCTGGGTACTCCGCCTCTAAGAACGAACGGCACTGTGCGAGAGCCTGTGGATGGCTCGCTATCTCGTCGAACCTCTCCGACTGTGAGATGAGGGCGTGATGGATCTCTACGAGTATCTCCTTGCGGACGTAGACGTCGTAGTCGGCGAGTACGTCGAGAGTAGTGTTGACGCTTCCCTCTATCGAGTTCTCGACAGGTACGACACCTCCTTTGACGTCCCCGGCGGAGACCGAGTCAGCTATCTCGTGTACGCTGTCGTAGAAGACTATGTCGTCACAGATTTCGAGCGACGCACGGTGGGAGTAGGTACCCTCGGGACCCAGAGTCGCTATCATAGATACCACAGCAGGATACCCGCACCTTTAGGGGCGGGAGGAATGCGTTCTCGAAAACTTCGTTTTCGAGGGATGTGGAGCAAAGCTCCACAACGTCGTGCTACTGAGCTAACTTGTTCCATAGACCGTCTTGGACTCCCGTCACCTTAATTCTAATCACTAAGTATATAAATACTCAAGCTTATATATGAACTGTGGAGATACGTCGCACCGTACAGGTAAAGTTAGACGTACCCGAAGAACGTCACGAAGACCTCAAGGAGACGTTCTATCAGTTCAAGAAGGCGTGCCAATACGTAGCCGACGTAGGGTGGCACGCCGATGAATACGTGGTTACGTCTAAGTCACAACTCCACGAACTAACCTACGAAGACGTAAGAGCTTCCACAGATTTACCGGCGAACCACGTACAAGCGGCACGTAACCTCGCCGCCGAAGCGTTGAACGGTTGCGTGGAACGGTTGAAGAACGGCGAGAAGACGAGTAAGCCACAGTTCACGTCGAATGTGGTTCGTTACGACGCACGGACGATAACCTACAAGGACGGCTCGTGTACCCTCGCCACTGTAAACGGTCGCGTGGAAGCCGAATACGTGTTACCTGACGGTGACGACAACCCTCAGACAGAGTATCTACAGGGCGACTGGGAGAAAACAAGTGCTACGCTCCATTACCGCGACGTTCGTCAGACGAAGTCTGACGAGCCATCCAGAACCAATAGTTCTGGAGACGGCAGATACTACCTCCATATAGGCGTCAGGAAAGAGATAGAGTCGGAAGAAACCGAGAACGGAATGATTCTCGGTGTAGACCTAAACACACGAGGTAGCCTCGCCGTCTCTTCGACAGGAGCGTACTGGAGCATAGAGTACCTAAACCATTGGCGGAGAGAGTACGAGAGACGCCGTAAGTCGTTGCAGGAACATGGTTCTCGATACGCCCACGAAAACGTTCAACGAGTCGGTGAGAAGGAGACAGGACGGTTCAAGAACTACTTCCACCGAGTAGCTAAAGAAATAGTTGAGGAAGCCGTGGAGAACGGCTGTAGCGTTATAGCTATGGAAGACTTAGAGCGGATACGCGACGACCTGAACCGTTGGCATGACTGGGCGTATCGCCGTCTCTATCAGTACGTAGAGTACAAAGCCGAGGAACGTGGGATACGAGTGACCCAAGAGAATCCTGAGCATACTTCCCAGCGTTGCTCTAAATGCGGTTTCACACACCCCCAGAACAGGAACGGCTCTGAGTTCAAGTGTGGGAAGTGCGGGTATGAGAACCATGCAGACTACAACGCGGCGAAGAACGTCGGTATGAAGTATCTCCGCCGGAGCAAGAAAGCGACCGGCGGAGGCGCACCCGTAGGCGTGCGCTTAAACAACGGGACGTTGAAGGCGAACGGTGAATATTCACCTACCGCTACAGGTTAGAGCCGGAGTCCACGTTGAATTACGGAAACCGGAGGTTTCCGACTTCAGGAAAATCTCCGATTTCAAGCGAACCATCGGTTCGCGTACATCGTGAATCTACGATTCACGAGATTCCGTGAATGCCACGCCCTTTAGGGCGTGGTAGCTTACTGGTCAGTCTTCGGGATTTTGGCTTAACCTTCTTTGGTTTTGGGAGACTTGATATAATTCCACGTCTGCGTATAGAGTACTGTACCAATTTAGTTAATACCGTGGGGGTACTACATATACATCGGAGACGGTGTTTACTGCCCGCCGTCGTGTGCAGCCAGACCAGGCAGTCCATGATCTGCTCACCTTTGACGTTTCGTTTTTTCGACGTGTCTCCACAGATTTATACTGGTATGAATGTACGTTTGAGTTAATGGCGGCTAGTCACGTTCTTATAGTCGACGACAGCGAGTTCTTCTCTAAGAGGGTCGAGTCGGTCTTAGAGGAGTCCCACGGATTCGAGACGACGGCTGTCAGATCGCCCGACGAGGCTCTCGAACTCGCCCGAAGCCCCGAGGACACAGACGGTCTCGACTGTGTAGTCTCGAACTACGAGATGCCCGGCATGAACGGGGTTGAGCTTCTCGGAGAGCTCAGGGACGCCGGCTTCGAGGCTCCGTTTGTTCTTCTGACAGCTAAGCCTCTCAGCTCAGTGGCTCCCGAGGCTATCGACGCGGGCGTCTCATATCTCGCGTCGAAACAGAACGACACGGAGAGACACAAGATGCTGGTAAACCGTATACGGAAGGCTGTTGAGCTTCACAGATGTCGATCTTAAACCTCGGAGACAGCTGACATCCGACTGGCAAGCCATAAATATCCTTCCGACATACACACGACAATGTCAGATGAGCGGTCTGTCTTTGGTGCCTCTGAGAGAAGTCGTGAGATAGACGTCGGCTCCCTCATGGACGAGATAGGGATCGACGACGAAGAGATAGAGTGGAGGAAGGACTTCATCGACTTCGACTCCGAGGACGAGAGGAGACTCTCCGAGATGGAGGATCTCTTCCGTGAGTACCAAGACGATCTTGTAGGCGACTTCTACGACAAGCTGACTTCTTACGACGAGACACTCGATGTCATAGACAGGTCGACACGTGAC
Organism: Candidatus Afararchaeum irisae; assembly: GCA_034190545.1. Lineage (NCBI taxonomy): Archaea > Methanobacteriati > Methanobacteriota > Halobacteria > Halorutilales > Halorutilaceae > Afararchaeum (SeqCode) > Afararchaeum irisae (SeqCode). The sequence continues at coordinate 17,927 of JAXIOF010000087.1, forward strand.
GTCGAGTCGCTCAAACGGACTCAGTCGGCTTACCTCGTGACACTCGCGACGGGCGACTACGACGAGGAGTACTTCGAGAACCGCGCGAGGATAGGCAAGGTACACGACCTAATCGACATGCCCCTCAAGCAGTACATAGGTCAGTACGGTGTCTACTACGATCTCATACTTCCCCTGATAAGCGAGAGGATACAGGAGAACGTCGTCGAGAGCTTAGACGGAGCCGCATCCGACGGAGGCGGCGGCGGAGGCGGAGTCGTCTCGTCACTGACCGGCGACTCCGAAGCCAGCATCGGCTCCGACGTCGAGGAAGAGATAAGACACGAGATAGACGAGGGTGTGAGACAGATACTCTCTGTCCTACGTATACTCAACCTCGACATGCAGGTCGCAGTCGACACCTACCTCCACTCGTACAACGAGGGGATACAGGACGAGCTAGCCGAGAGAAAGAGGCTCGCCGAGGAGTACGGGGAGATCATGTCGGAGGTCGCTGACGGCGACCTGACACGCCGTATAGACACCGACACACACGTCAACGGAGCCATGGAGTCGGTAGCCGAGTCGTTCAACCAGATGGTCGACGAGTGGGAGAGGACTGTCAAGGAGATACGTGAGGCGGCGGACGAGGTGGCTTCGGCGAGCGAGGAGGTCAGACAGCGTCACAACAGCATAAGAGAGGCGAGTGAGGAGGTCACCGAGTCGGTGAAGGAGATATCCGACGGCTCCGAGGAACAGTCCGACAACCTTCAGAGAATCTCGAACGAGATGAGCGACCTGTCTGCGACGATAGAGGAGATAGCGTCGTCGGCGGACAACGTCGCACAGAAGTCACGTGAGACAGCCGATATAGGCGAGTCGGGGCGTGAGTCGGCGAAACAAGCCATGGACGAGATGGAGGAGATCGACCGGAGAACAGACGAGACGGTCGAACAGGTCGCGGAGCTCGACGAGATGATGGAGGAGATCAATGAGGTCGTCGAGGTCATCACCGACATAGCCGACCAGACCAACCTCCTCGCACTCAACGCGAGCATAGAGGCGGCGAGGGCGGGAGAGGCGGGCGACGGCTTTGAGGTCGTCGCAAACGAGGTCAAGAGCCTCGCTGAGGAGACGAAGGAGTCGGCGGAGGAGGTGAACTACCACGGGTCAGGTGACCCGTGGCTTCATGTTCTTTAACTTCCAGCGA
>JAXIOF010000088.1 GCA_034190545.1 Candidatus Afararchaeum irisae
ACGCCGAGATCCGAGTGGGTGATATACCCGATGTCGACGTCAGGGCGAACGATCTCCTCTCGACTGTCTTCAGGAATCTCCTCAACAACTCCGTACAGCACAACGACAAGCCGACTCCGAGGGTCGAGGTCTCAGCAGAGATCGACAACGTGGGCGGTAGAATCATCGTATGTGTCGCCGATAACGGTCCAGGTATCCCCGACGGCAGGAAACAAGAGGTGTTCGGAAAAGGCGAGAAAGGACTCGAAAGCGAGGGTACGGGTGTCGGTCTTTATCTCGTCAATACACTCGTCGAGAGCTACGGCGGCGATGTCTGGGTCGAGGACAACCCCGACGCCCCCGACGGTGAGGGTACTGTCTTTGTCGTTGAGCTTCAGGCTGCGGACAAGTATTGACCTCTCTCCGGTGTCCACAAGACGGATACTCTTACGGTCTGTACATACTCCGTGACATCCAAACTCACGACATCAGGTCTTCACCACGTGACAGTTACAGCAGGTGATCCCAAACCCAACGCAGAGTTCTACGTCAACACAGTCGGACTCCGTTTCGTTAAACGCACCGTGAACCACGACGACACCGACATCTACCACTTCTACTTCGGTGACCGGAAGGGTACACCCGGAACCAACATCAGTTTCTTTCCTCTCTTAGCTAACCGACTCCCTGGTAGGAATGGAGCAGGACAGGCTGAGACTGTCGCCTACGTGATACCGTCGGACTCAGTCGGCTACTGGGAGGAACGTCTCGAATCTAAGGGGGTGAAAGTCGACCATATCGAGAGATTCGGTGATCCGGTTCTCGACTTCACCGACCCCGACGGTGTCAGTCTCGAATTCGTCGCCAGCGATACGGAGACCGACGCCGAGCCGTGGGAGGGGAGTCCTGTACCCGTCGAACACCAGCTACGTGGCTTCCACAGTGTAACTCTCGCGGTCGAGGAGTTCGGCCCGACCGTCTCGGTCCTCACCGACGTACTGGGTTACTCACTCGAAGACGAGTCCGGAGGTAGACGGCGTTACTCAACACAAGACGACGGAATGGGGTCGGTAGTCGACGTCGTCGAAACCGACGACGAAAGCGGACGTATGGGTATAGGAGTGGTTCAGCACGTCGCTTTCAGAGCATCCGACGACGGAGAGCTTGAAGAGTTCCGCGACGCCTTTGCCGACCACGGTCTAAACGTGACTCGTAAAGTGGATCGGAAGTACTTCAACTCGATATACTGCCGTGAGCCGGGCGGGATTCTCTTCGAGGTCGCAACCGAGGACCCCGGATTCACAGTCGACGAGGATGTCAAGAGTCTCGGAAGCCGGCTCGTGCTTCCCGACTGGCTCGAAGACAGGCGTGACGTGATAGAGGAGAGACTACCCGAGTTTGAGTTCGACCCTAACCTACCGACAGACGGAAGTAGCTAAAGAAATGACCGGACTCCTCCCACGACAAACAAGACGCCGATGCCGATTATCAGAAACGGCTTATTACTGCTCTCGTGCTTGAGGTAGGCGTCGTCGGGCGACTCAGGCGGAACGTACGCTGTCACCGTGTCTCCCGTATCATATCCGTCGAGGACGGACTCGGCGGCGTCCTCGGTATCGAACTCCCTGGGTAGCTCCCCGGGGTATACATTCGAAGAACTGTACTCCTTGCCGTCGTATCTGTAAGTCAAGGTCGCACGGGGAACGTAGCCCACACCCCGTCTCTGTGACACCTCCTCCACCGAGGTCGAGTTTAGAGTCGCTTCGACCTCCACTCCTGAGTCGAGAGCCGACGACTGGACGTTGTAGCTGTACGCTCCGTATCCCACTGACGCAATCCCGAGTAGAAGCAGTAAGACCGTCTGTAATCTTCCAGAAGGACCGTCTATGCTGAACTCCATGTTGGAGAATCAGGCTTAGTTGCTGAAGCATTTCTGGATCACGAGGTATTATCCGTCCCCTTTTGGGTCAGTTCGCGGCTCCACTCCAAGAGCTGTCTGGCGTTCTCGTCTCTACGCGCTTCACGTGAGGGCTTCGACGGCTTTCTGTTCTTGAAGTAATAGCCGTCGGGAACGTCTTCCTTCGCCGCGAGATACACGAGGTTTGAGGCTGCCTCCTCCGGGGAGTCGAAGAGGGGGGACAGTATCTTAGCACCTCTTTGGAGGACTGAGGGAAAC
>JAXIOF010000089.1 GCA_034190545.1 Candidatus Afararchaeum irisae
GTATTCTCCTGTGCTTACGTATAAGTTACAGATGAACCCTTGTGGGGTTGAAGCTATCCGAGCTGTAAGCATATCTTCTCGGCTAACCAGTTACAAAAGAACCCTTGTAGGGACTGAAGTCTAGCAAGTGCTAGAAAGCATTGTTCACCCCACTCCGACGCTTATACGATCTCGAAAGACGTCAGTCGAGGTTGAGTCTTGATGAATAGGAAGGCACGTACTGTCGGACTGACTTTCTTGGCTCTATTCGCCCTCATAGGCGGGTCTTTCCTACTGGAGACGGTGACGAGCGACGACGAGGCAGAGGGAGAGATACCCAACGCCGAGCGAGTAAGAGTACTAGAGGTTAACGAGACCACCGACATCTTCCGTGTCATGCACCGGAACGGAGCTGTCGACGAGGCTCAGTTCGTCGACGGCGGAATATCTGAGATACTCGAAGACTCAGATGTCCGAATCTATCTTCTCAACGAGAGGAATGAGGACGGACGGTTGAAGGTATTTCATCTCGACGTGATTGAGATGAATGCCTCTAACCCCGACAGGTGGTAGTGGACAGCTTCAACGTGATCGTGGGCGTCGAGGTCGAGAGGTTAAGGGAAGACTCGGATGTATCACCGTGGTTACCCTGGGGGAGCTAACCAACAGTTTCGGTGGCTTCTCTAGAAGAGAAATGGGTTTTAGTCCTCACAAACAACTTCCCTTAGCTCTTCGAGTAGCTCAGGATGATGCTCTTCTAGTATCTCTATATCTTTTGTAAGTTCTTCATTAATACGGCTACGAACCCGAGATACAGCTTGGTACTCTTGGTCTTTTGTAGCTTCATCTTCCCCGGAGATATATTCCCGATCCGTGTCAGTCATTAATGCTCGATAACGACCCATGCCAGACAGCTTTGCACTCATGATAATTCATGTTTCTGCTTATGAAGTCTTAAAGGTTTGCACCAAAGCACATCATTTGCATTGGTGCAAAGTATTAAGTGATTAGAGATATAACTTATGGAGTAAGAAGCACGATACTCCAGACTACGGGATTTAGTTCTCGTAGAAGGAGACGGGTGCAGCAACACCCGCCGAGTGCTTCCCGGAGGATCGAGAAGCAATGAAAGCTACGAATACGACCCAGAAAGATGTATCGCTATTAGAGCAACTGCTAGATGGACTACGCGTCGGCATAGGAGAGTCACACGACGAGTTTGTGGTCTGCGACAGATGCGGTACCTACCTACGTGAAGGCTCGGATGTAACTGCTTACACTTACTCTAGGCAACAAGACGCCAGCTGGGACGTAAGAGGCGTCTACTGCAGTCACTGCTCTAAAACAGAGATATCTACAGCAATAAAAGGCACAGAGGAAGCCGTCGTCCAGGCACATCTCGCCCTCCTCGAAGACGCAAAATACCAGACAGCGTCACTAGTACTCACAGATCCCGAGGCACTCGATTACAGTCCTATAGAAGAAGGCACAGAACCCCAGACAGTCGCCGTGACAACTACAGGAGAGGAGGGTCACTAAGATGCAAGAGAGCACAGACCTCCAGAGGATCCACTGTAAACACTGCGGCGAGTCACCTCGTCTCCATAGAGACGCCGATGACAGAGACTGTCTTGTAGCAAGATGTGACTGTGACTCTCCGAGGAGACTACAGATCTACGATGCCGGAGTGCCACCTAAGTCATGGAGGGTCGAGTAATGATCGACGTCGACGAGCTCGCCCTCGATAAGTACCAGGTCATGCCC
>JAXIOF010000090.1 GCA_034190545.1 Candidatus Afararchaeum irisae
CTCCGTTAGAGCTAACCAACATTTCTAACATTTCTCTAGATCTGTTGGTTAGCTCCCCTCTCGGTCGTTGTCGTCGCCGCGTGACTCGCCGAAGAGCCACAATTTCGCACGACTCAGTACGCCTCGCCGTTGTTCTCGAAGTACTTCGGCTAGGGCTTCGTCTTGGCGTTCCTGTCGTTCGGCTATCTCTTCGACCTTTTCCTCGACGTTCCCGCGTGCCTCAAGCTGCCGTCTGAGGTCGTCGGCTCGTGCTTCGGCGTGATCGAGGTCGTTCCGGAGCTTTTCGAGATTCTTTTCGTACTCCTCGCGGACTTCGTCGACCTCGTGTCTCTTTTCTATAATCTTACGTAGGTACTCTGACCGAGACGAGTAGCCGCGCTCTTCGACCTCGTCGTCGAGTTCGTCGAGGGTTTCTTCGTCTATCTTCAGGGTTAACGTTTTCATGCGGTTATCAGCCTCGTGTTATCGTGTGATACGAACGTGTTGCCAGATATTACGGTGTAACACGAGCGTATCAGATTCTAATACGAGGGTATTACTGGCGATAGTTAAGTATTACCTACCTCGGTGTGAGAGCTAACCAACATTTCAAATATATCTCTAGAAGCGTTGGTTAGCTCTCCGATAGGAACCACCGCAACAGATATTATCTTACAAGTAATATATATCTTACATGACTGATGTAGACATGGTGACGGTGAGCTCACGCGGACAGATATCTATACCCGTCGACGTGAGGCGTGAGATAGGTCTCGACGAGGGTTCGAAGCTACTCGTGGTTTCGGAAGGCGACAGCATACTTCTCCGGAAGATCGACGAGTCGACCGTCGAAGAGTCAGTCGAAGATGTCCTTAAGCCGATGTGGGAGCAAGCTGAGGAAGAGGGAGTCTCAGACGAAGACGCTGAGGATCTGGTACACGAGACAAGGGGAGTTGAGGAGTGAGAGTAGTACCTGACACGAACGTCTATGTTTCGGCTACCCTCTCAGACGGCAGTCCTAGCCGAGTCTTGGAGTTAGCAGAGGCGGGAGAGATAGACATCTACATCTCACCGTTCATCTTCAGAGAGGTAGAGGATGTTCTAATGAGAGACAAGATACCGTTTGGAGAGGATCGAGTCGAGAAGTTCGTCGACAAGGTACTGAGTATGTCGTCGGTCGTCTCCCCGAACTACACTCCCGAGGTCATCGACGACGATCCCAGTGACAACCATATATTAGCGTGTGCTCTGGAATCAGAGGCAGAGTACGTCGTATCAGGTGACCGTCATCTACTCGAAGTTGAGGAGTACGAGGGGATCAGCATAGTGGAGCCCGCCGAGTTCATCGGTATAGTTGAGTGGTTCACATACACGCATTGTA
>JAXIOF010000091.1 GCA_034190545.1 Candidatus Afararchaeum irisae
GACCTCTCTACTATCCTGTCCACGAGGAATAGCCCCATCCCTTCGCCGTGGCGGAGATCGTCGATCTCACGTCTTCCGAATATTTCCTCCTTCGCTCTGTCCGGAACTCCGGAGCCGTCGTCGGCGACCGAGACGACGGCAGTCTCCTCGTTCCTTTCCACGCCGACCTCGATCCTGTCGGTGGCGTGTTCGACGGCGTTCTCGATCACCTCCTCGAACGCCATACGTACGTACCTCCGTCCGATCCCTCTAACGGCTGTCTCGGAGTCGCCGTAGAGACATTCTACCTCTACCTCGACGGAGTCGGGGTTCGGTTCGTCTCTGACCCTGTCTATGCTGTCGTCTAAGACCTCCTCCAAGCAGACCTCGGCGTCTGGGGATAGCTCGGCTTCGAGTATCTTCCTCGTTTCCCTCGCCTGATCCGCCTTCTTGTTTATACGTTTAAGCTTCTCCTCGGCGTCTTCGAGGCTCTCGGTGACCTCGTCCGAGGACGACCGTTTCTTAGCTATCCCTATCCTTCCGAGTGCGACACTCAGGTCGTTACGGAGGTCGTGTCTCAGTGCCCTGTTTATGACCTTGAGGGACTGGGTCATCCTCTCCATCTCGGTCACGTCGGCGAAGACTCCCGCGTAGCCGATTCTCCGTCTGTCGACTTGTATCGGGACTACGGTGAGATGGAGATGGAGACGTCTGCCGTCCTTGTCTCTGTCAGTAATCGTGTTGGACCACGTCTCTCCATCGTCTAGCTTCCCCCACATCTCGTCGTAAGTCTCGTCGGGGGTCTCGGGAGATCCAACTATACTGGGATTCTCCCCTACGAGCTCGTCACGTGTATAGCCGAACTTCTCGACGTAGGCGTCGTTGACCTCGACTATCTCGGGCGACGTGTCAGTAATTACGACGGGGTTCTCGGTGCTCTCGAAGACCTTCCTGTACTTCTCCAGACTCTGTCTCCTGTCTCTGAGCTTTTCGAGGCTCGTGATGTTTCTGGCGTTGTAGACTCCCACGGCTGTGCCGGCTACCATCCCCGCCTCGGAGACTAGAAGAACCGTGTTGAGAGGATTTGCCGAGAAGCCGCCCAGTACGTTGTTCTGTAAGAGTATGACCCCCGCAGTTACTACGCCAGCCAAGCCTCCGAAGACCATCCACGACACCACACGTCTCTTACACGGCACCGCGAGGTCGGAGTACCGTAGCTTATACGCGAGTGCCACAGAGCCAAGAAGTGCCGAGAACATCGGAAGGACGACGAAGAAGAAACGAGAGACGAAAGAGGTCGAGCCGACTCCGGCTATAACCGAGCTCTCCTCGTAGAGATAGCCTGTGAAAAGAAGAATCCCAGTTCCAACTACCGAAGCCTCGTACACCGAAGACGTCTCGAAGAAGTATCTGTCCGAGTCTTGACACTGTTCTGACCCCGTGTCGCTGGTTAACCCCGACCCCACCTCTGAGTCGAATGACATGTTCCCCCTATGTTATGTACTCCAACTGAGTATTATTCTCAGCGGCTAGCTTATTAACCTTTGGGTAGTGTTGACACATGTACACAGTACAGACCGTCAGCCTCTCCAGTCACGTACCCTCCGGCTCTCGTCGACCTGTATACGTGTCTTGTCGGTCTGACGTATCCAGCCGAGGAACTCCGACATCCTCTCTGATTCTCTTATGTCTTCGGGGCTGTTGTACTCGTGTCTTAGCTCGTGGTTAGTGAAGACTGCGTGTATCTGTCGGTGGCACGCCTCACAGACGTCTGCGGTCTCGGAGCTCTTCCTGTCCTTCGGTGTGAGATGGTGTACCTCGGTCTCTACGTCCCTGCCACAGATCTCACAGTCTGGGGAGTCACTGTGGCTCTCGAAGACGTGGTCGGGTATCTCGTCGTCGGACATCGGAGACTCTACGTCGGGTATCGTCTTAAGGCTGTCCGGCTTGTGTTGGCTCGACAGGGACAAGAGTTTTGAGAAAGCACCACGCTTGTGAGACACGTAATATAATGACAACGACTCCGGGTCTCCGTCTTCTCGTCTTAGATCCCTCCTCCGACACAGTCACAAAAACCTCGGATTACCTTACTCAGGAGGGGTTCGACGTTTTCACGGCTTCTACGGTCGACGAGGCTCGCGCGTGGGTCGAAAGGCGTGGCACTGAGATCGACTGTGTGGTCACCGAGTACCAACTTGGAGACATCACCGGGGTCGATCTGATGAACAGGCTCCGTGATCACATACCCCAGACTCCTTTTGTCTTCTACACAGACCTCGACCACTCGGTCGCTTCGGAGGTACTCGGCTACAGTCTCACCGAGTACGTCGAGAAGAGTAGAGCTGACTCCGACGACGTACTCGACCTCCTCGTTAAGAGGATAGAGGAGACAGTCGAACACAGACGCGCCGTCGAAGAAGAGAGGGAACGCCGTAGAGTACTCGAAGTCATACGTGAGATAAACCGCGCTGTGACCAGGTCGTCGACACACGAGAGCCTGAAACAGAGGGTATGTGAGGTGATAGCCGAGTCGGAGCCGTACGTCTTCGCGTGGTTCGGCGAGTACGACGACGAGACCCGGACGGTGGTTCCGACCGAGTACGCCGGCGTAGAGGCTGGATACCTCGACGAGATAGAGATAAAGGTAGACGGCGAGACGTCGAAGGGTCCTACGGGACGCACAGTCCGGAACAGGGAGGTCGAGGTGATGCAGAACATACCCGAGGACCCGAGTTACGAGCCTTGGCGGGAACAGGCTCTCGAACGTGGATACAGATCGAGCGCGTCAGTCCCAGCGGTCTACTCCGGAGAGCTCTACGGTACTCTCAATATCTACGCCGACAGGAAGTTCGCCTTCGACAATGACGAAAAGGAGCTTCTGAGGGAGATAGGCGAGGACATAGGCTTCGGTCTCAACGCGATACGGACACGTCAGGAGACGGAGCGGAAGAGCGAGTTCCTATCGATTACAGAGACGACAGCCGACACCGGAGGCTGGGAGTACGTCCACAGTGCCGACGAGTCGGGAATAGAGGGAAAGATAAGATGGACTCAGGGAGCCAGACGTATCTGCTGTGACCCGGTCTCCGTCGACGACGGCGGCGAGACTGGGACGGATCTCGAAGTCGATGCCGAGGAAGCTCTCGGATTCGTGCATCCCGAAGACAGAGAAGAGATAAGAGACGGCTTGGTCAACATGTCGGAGTTCGACCTAACCGTCCGTTCGAACGCCTCAGAATCCGACGGTAGAGACGAGAAATGGATACGTGTAATAGGCAAGCCGTCGGAGCCCGAAGCCGAGACTCACGCAGGAGAGGAGGTTCTGATGAGAGGTTCGATACAGGACGTTACGCTCACGAAGGAACGTGAGCTACGTCTCGATACCTACAGGAGGGTGATAGAGCTTTCGGAGGATCTCATAGCGGCTGTCGATACCGACTACAGGTATATCTTCGCCAACCGGAGATACGTCGAGACACACACCTCAGTTTCCTCACCGGCTGCGGTAGAGGGGGAAAGTCTCAGAGAGATCGTCGGCGACGGGATATACGACGAAATAATAGAAGACGTCGACAGTGCTTTCGAGGGAAACCACGTTGAGTACGAGATGGAACGCCACGGGAGTTTCTTCCATATCCAGTACTATCCTCTGTGGGAAGGAGACGACGGCGAAGTGCGTGGAGTCGCGGCATCACTCCGTGACATAACCGACTACAAGGAGTACGAGACGGAGATTGAGAACAAGAACAGACAGCTTACGGTTCTCAACAGAATCACTCGCCACGACATACGTAACGACATGAACCTCATACTCGGCTGGGGGGATATCCTGAGAGACCACGTCGACGAAGAAGGCGAGGAGTATCTCCGCAGGACTCTCAACGCTGCGAGACACACGGTTGACCTCACTAAGAACGCAAGAGACTTCGTCGAGGCTATGGGCAACTCTCAGACCTCCGAGATAGACCTCGGCGAGAGCCTGATCCAGGAGGTCGAGAAGAGTAAGGAGGTATACGAGAAGGCTGTCTTCGAGACGGCTGAGATACCCGACACCGAGGTCATAGCCAACAGTCTCGTCTCGACAGTCTTCAGAAACCTCCTCAACAACGCAGTACAGCACAACGACAAGGAGACTCCGAGGATCGAGGTCTCCGCTGAGGAGAAAGACGAGGAAGTAGTCGTCTCTGTCGCAGACAACGGTCCAGGGATACCCGACGACCAGAAGAAGACAGTCTTCGGCGAGGGGGAGAAAGGACCTGAGAGCGAGGGTACAGGAATCGGTCTGTATCTCGTGAGTATACTCGTAGAAGAATACGGCGGCGACGTCTGGATAGAGGACAACGAACCCGAGGGAGCCGTCTTCAAGGTCAGACTCAGAAAGGCTTGATCACCCGACCGGAGTCACACCGCCCGTGACTGTTCTCACGACCCTACTCCGGTTTCCCGACTTAGCGACTACGTCGAACTGGTTTCTTTCCGTAGTCACGGTGTCGCCTTCGTCGTACATCTCGGTTCCGCTTATCTTCCCACCACCCACCTCGGCGAGATAGACGACTTCGGCGTTTGTCGACTGTAGGATGACACGTGTTCCGTTGTCGGTCTCGACCATCCGGAAGTCGGCGGTGAGTCGGACTTGAGTCTCACCGGAGTCTCGGCTGTCTCCCATCAAAAACACGAACCCGAAGACTCCAGCCACGAACACTAGGAGGACTACCGACACAGCCGCGATCTGAACCGAGTTCAAGTCCGCCTCAGTCTCTGTGACTGTCTCAGATCCGTCTCTTCTCATTCTTCTCTCTTTGACCCCAGACTCAAGAAGTTAGCTCCTCCGCCAGATCCGAGAGGCTCTCGACGACAAGATCCGGCTCTCCGCCAACCCTCTCCTCGGGCTCCGTCTTCCTGTTTACCCAAGCCGTCGCCATACCCGCCTGTGAGGCTCCTGCTATGTCCCACGCGTTCGACGACACGAGACGGCAGTTACCTATCTGCCTGTCGAGTCTATCCGCGGCGTTCTCGTAGACGACGGGCGACGGCTTGAAGTCAGAGACCTCGTCGGCACTTATTATGTCGTCCACGTAGCCGTCTATCCCCGTGTTCTCGGCGAGTCTTTCGAGCATATCGGGGTTTCCGTTCGAGAGTACCGCGAGTCTGTAGCCGTCGGAGAGTGAGTCGAGAGCATCTAAGCTGTCGGGGAAAGGGTCGAGACTGTCGTACGCCTCCATCAGACGTTCTGTCTCGTCGGAGGATGCGTCGAGTGAGTAGAAGTCGACTGAGTAGTCGAGAGCCTTCGACGTAATCTCCCAGAAGGTCTCGTACTCTCCCATCTGGGCGGACTGGTACGAGTACTGGAGCTGTTTGCGTCTCCAGAGCTCGTCTACCGAGGCTCCGAAGCTCTCGGTGATACCAAACACGTCAGATATCTCCTCCCTGACGCTCGAAGTGTCACACAGGGTTCCGTACATGTCAAAACACAGAGCCTCGTCTTGTCGTGTCACGGAGTCGTCTAGCCGTCGTGGTCGGATATAACTTCCGGAGAACAGAGGAGAAGGCATATACAGAGACCAGCCGAAGACTAACTCAATGTCAGATTACAGAGTCCTATCAGTCGAAGACGTCGGAGAAGACACAGTCAGTCTCGAAATAGAGTCACCAGCCGAACTCTCGGAGTCGGCGTCGCCGGGTCAGTTCGTCGAGATATCGGCTGAGATAGACGGCGAAGAAGTCTCACGTTACTACACTATCTCGTCACCGTATGTCACCGAGAGCTTCGAGACGACTGTCGAGGTCGACCCCGAGGGAGATCTGAGTCCTTACCTTTCGGCTCCGGGGGACTCGGTCTCCGTCTCGGTCGAGGGTCCTTACGGCAGTAGCTACTACGAGGGAGAGGAGGAAGTCGTCGTCTTAGCCGGAGGTCCCGGCGTAGGTCCCGCAGTCGGTGTAGCCGATAGGGCAGTCGACGACGGCGGTTCGGCTACTGTGGTCTACTACGACGACGAGCCCGTCCACCGTGACAGGCTCGACGCAGTCGACGCCGACGAGGAGGGGAGAGTCATCTACGTCGAGACTGACGCCGGATTCGAGGACGCAGTCTCGGACGCCGTCGGGTCGGGAAGCCAGGTCTTCGTCTACGGCTTCGAGGAGTTCGTGGAGAAGGCGCGCCGAGCTCTCGAAGACGCTGGATACGGCTTAGACGAAGCTAAGATAGAGTCGTTTGGATGAAGTATGGTCTCAGTACGGTAAAAGTATTAGAGTGCGTGACTTATACCGGGTATGACTGACACTGACACCGACACTGACACCGACACCGACACCAACTTCGACAGTCTTCTGTCCGAGGCGGATCGCATAGAGGACGAGATAGACGACTGTGATGACTGTGAGGGAAACTACGTATGTGAGACCCACACAGCCAAGCTAGCCACTCTCGGAGGCGTCGTCGATCTCGGTGCGGAAGACAGCAATAGCACGGATTCCGAGGAACGCGACGTCTGAGTTCAGGGAGAAAAGTATCGTCCTTAATATAAACCCGAACAACAATAGACGTCTTAATGGCGTCCGACACTGAGAGAGACACTGAGACTGATAACGGCTCCGACACGGAGGACGAAGACGTCCCAATAGACCTGACAACTGTGAGGGGTATGATAGACGACGCCGCGTTCAACGAGGTCGAGACGGTGACCTCCGACGACGACGTCTTCCAGATAAACTGCTGGCTACAGAACACCGCTGTCTCCGTTACGGGAATACCCGAGGAGGAACGGATAGTCGTCTCGGGACGTGTCGAGATCGAAGACTGGAGGGGGTTCGACAGCCTGTCTACGCCCGACAGGGAGGCACTCTACGAGAGGATCTCCGAGGTAGTCTGTGGACAGCCCGTGACGCGTCACTTTGTCGACGAGTTAGGGCAGCCAGTCACCTTCGACGAGGCGAGGGAGATAAGAGTCGCAAGACGTCTCTACGAGGACTCGGGTCAACAGGAGATAATGGACGCAGTCTTCCTAGTCAGGCGTTACGTCGACCTACTCAACGTCTCAGTCGACAGGTTTCTGGCTCAGTGACGTCGTCTGTGGCGTCTTCGACGGTTACAGTACACTGAGTTAGCCGTCCTCTGTCTCATCGGGATCGGTGACCTCTATCTGAGTCGTATCTCCCTGGCTTGTCGATTCCTTCGAGACAGTCTTAGACGTCTCGAACTCGACTCCCGGGAGCCTCGACAGAGTCTCGAAGCTCTCAGAGGGATCTATACTTATCTCCGAGGGCTTCTGAATCCTGACGTCGGGAAACGGTCCTATACCCCTGATACGTATCTCGTCGTCCTCGATACTCACGCCCTTTGTGTTTGTGTGACGCCGGCAGTGTCGTGTCATCTTGACTTAGATAGATTAGCGTCATACTCCGTCTTAGGAGTTGTGGCGACGGAGATCGGTAGGTAGGACAGGATTTAGGGAGGAAGAGTACGAACTGTGTCCGAGCCGTTCCATGACTAACACGAGTATGAACGTCTGTCCTATATGTGAGGAGGAGCTGAGAACCAGACACTGTAAGATACTCTGTCCCAACTGCGGCGTCTTAGCCGACTGTTCGGACCCTTTCTACCTATGACCTACGAGCCTGATCCTCTGAGTAGATCTGTGACGTCGCCCTTGACGACCGTCTCGCAGTAATGGCACTGTAGCTCGGCTGACTCCGACTCCGACGGAACTACGACGTCGAAACGCGTCTCTACGGGCTCGTCGGTGTTTGTTATACAGTTGGGGTTGGGACAGTCGAGTATCCCTACTATCTCGTCGGGCATAGAGACCTCGTACTTCTCTACGACATCGTAGTCACGTATCATGTTTACAGTCACATCGGGAGCGATCAGCGCGATTATAGCAGCCTCGTCCTCCTCTATCTCCCTTCCCTCGACCTTGACTATGTCTTTCTTCTCCATCTCCTCGCTCGGGACGTTCATCGCTACGCTCACGGTGTCACGTGTCGACTCGTCTATTCCAAGTATACGCAGGACATCGATAGACTGTCCCTGTGGTATGTGGTCGATCACGGTTCCGTTACGTATCGGACTTATCCTGAGTTCCTCCATCTCAGTCACCTCCTAAGACTAAGTCGAGTATAGCCATTCTGACCTCGACTCCGTTATGTGCCTGTTCGAAGTACTTCGCCTGTGGCATCGAGTCGACCTCGGGGGTTATCTCGTCGACACGCGGGAGAGGATGCATCAGACCGAGTCCGTCCTTAGCGGACTCTAGGGTCTCAGGTGTTATCTGGTACGAGTCCGAGACCTTCCTGTACTCCGACTCGTCTGGGAACCTCTCTTCCTGTATCCTCGTCGCGTAGAGGACGTCGAGTTCGTCTATGACACCTTCGAGGCTCTCGGTCTCCTCGAAGTCAGCGTCGGAGTTATCGAGGTCGAAACGCACTCTCTCTGGGAGACGTAGCTGGGGAGGTGATATGAACTTCATGGTGACGTCGAACTTCGTGAGAGCGAGAGCGAGAGAGTGTACAGTCCTGCCGTACTTGAGATCCCCGAGTATACCCACCGTGAGATCTTCGAGACCCGAGTTCTGTCTCATGGTGTAGAGGTCGAGAAGTGTCTGTGTCGGATGCTGACCCGTGCCGTCGCCCGCGTTTATAACAGGGACGTCTACGAACTCCGAGGCGAGACGTGCCGATCCCTCCTTGGGATGGCGTATGACTATCGCGTCGGCGTATCCCTCTATGACCCTCACGGTGTCTGCGAGCGTCTCGCCCTTCTTCACACTGCTTGACTCGACGCTTCCGAGGTCGATACTCCTTCCTCCGAGACGTTTTACGGCGGTGTCGAAGCTCATACGTGTACGTGTCGACGGCTCGAAGAAGAGAAGTGCCAGAACCTTTTCGGAGAGTTCCGAACCCGATCCTTCGATCTCAGAAGCCCTTTCGAGAACCGACTCTATCTCGGCTCTCGACATCTCCTTTATACTGATGATACTGTCCATTCCGGGTTGAGTATCGGTGTCGGAATAAAAAATCTTTCCTGACTCGGTCGAGAGTCGGGGGTCTGGGTTAGTCAGCCTGACTTCTCCTATCCGTCGTGTCGGTGTCGGTGTTGGTGTTTAGGTTCTCGACAGCCTCGCCGATCTCGTTGACCCTCGATGTCTGTTCCTGGTTCGACGCCGCTATGTCCTTTATCTCGTCGGCGACCTGATCCGCCTTCTCAGCCGCCTCATCTATCATGCTAGCGACCTCCTCTGTCGAAGCCGCCTGGTCGTCGGTGGCGTCGGCGACCTCGTTCATTCCCTGTGACGCCTCACGGACGGCGTCTGCTATCTGTCCGAGACTGTCTCCGGCGTCCTCAACCATCTCGACGCCCTCAGAGATCTCCTCGTTGGCAGTGTCAAGGCTCTCGACTGTCTCCTCTGTGTTCTCCTGTATCTCGTTGACTATCTTCTCTATCTCTGTCGCACGTTCCTGCGACTGTTCGGCGAGATCCTTGACCTCGTCGGCGACGACAGCGAATCCGTCGCCCGCCTCTCCCGCCCTCGCAGCCTCTATGCTCGCGTTGAGTGCGAGGAGGTTAGTCTGGTCTGCTATGTCGTTTATGACGTCTACGATCTCGTCTATCTCCTCGACGTTCTCGCGGAGACGGTAGACGTCCTCCGAGACCTCGTTCGCTGCGTCCTCGACGTTCGCCATAGTCTCTACCGCCTTCTTAGCCGACTCCTGACCGTCCTCGGCGAGATCCTCGGCTTCCTCGCTCTTGGCGTTGACCTGGTTCGCGCTCGAAGCGATCTCCTCGACAGTCGCACTCAAGTTCGAGATCTCCGACGATATCTGTTCTATCGACTCCGACTGTTCGTCGGCAAGCTGACTTATCTCCTGGGAGCTGTCGGAGACACCCTCGGAAGTCCTCTGGAGGTCGTCTATCGACCGCTCTATCTGTGACGAAACCTCCTTGCGTCTCTCTACCTCCTCCATCTTCTGACTGTACGAATGTATGTAGGTGTCCATCGCCATCTGCTGGTCGAGGTTGGCGAGACGCAGAAAAGACATAGCCCTCTCGACTGTCTCGTCGACTGCGTCCTCGACGTCCTGGGAGGTGACCTGGGAAGACGGAGGTTGTGAGGCAGCTTCGGACGTACGGGTGCCACCGTCTGTGGCTGTCGTCTCCGTCTCGTCGTCGGCTCGTGTCTGAGTCTCTGACTCAGCTGAGGAGCCAAATCCAAGGAAGGAAGAGACCTTCGACGCCGCCCTGTGTAGAACCGACCCTTCCTCGTCGTCTGTCTCGGTTCCGGTTTCGGTTCGGGTTCCGGTCTCGGTAGCCGTATCCGTCGGTGTCTCCTTCGGTGATTCGGTGGATCGGGTCGGAGCCATACCTCGCTCCTTGTCTGTGACACCGACGCCACCTCCGTCTGTCATCTCCTCGTTCTCCGTGTACTCGTCTTTGACGTCCTCGGCTATGGCTTCTAGTACGCCTTCGTAGTACATAGAGTAAGCCCCGAGGTAGATCTTGGGACCGAGGTCGAGTATGTCGTGGATCTTTCCTATACGTGCCCTGTCCTCGAAGTAACCCTTACCGTACTCTCCGCTTCCGAGATCGACGAGGTACTCCTTCTGTGTCCGTTTAAGCTGTTCGACTGTTCTCGTCGACTTCGAGAGGATCTCCTTAGTCTCGGAGTAATCCTGGAGATGTCCGTAGAACTCCTCGACGAGGTCGTCCTGTATCTCCTCGAAGACGTGTGACATCTCTTTGAGACGGCGCTCGTCCTCTCTCGTAAATCCCGTGTAATCCTTTCTCCACTCGATCTCCTGTCTGTCCACCCCTATCTCATCCACGAGACTCTCACCGTCAACCCGGTGTCGGATAGCCTCGCCTCCCTCAGATCCTGACATGGAGTAACCTTGGATCTACTCGCATAAATATCTGGGTACTCGGGTTACGACGACGAGTTGGAGGCGGCTTCTGTATCGGACTCCGCCTCCGAGACGGGTATCACGGCTCTGGAGTCGGTGACTGCGTACGCGTCTATCTTCGTAGGCAGATTACGTGCCACGGTTCGGACGTTTTCGGGGGTGTCGCCCGCTACGACGAGGTCGTATCCCGTGTCGGGAGCCGTAACGACCACTGTGTCACTTCCCTGTAACGGCGACTCGACGAACTCCGAGGGGACATCGGTGTCGATTTTCTTTCCGCGCAGGAAGCCGTACGTCGTCACGAGGACGTCTGTGTTCGACGGCGTCGGACTCTCACCGTAGACCGCAAAAGACCTGCGTCCCGCGTCCTTGAGGTCACGTCTGATGCTCACCGACGCGGAGGCGAGCGAATGGGACGTATACCTTACTGTGGCGTCGTCGCCGACTACGTAGGGGTAGTCAAGGAGGTCGCGTCTTCTGTCTCCACTCACGAGGAACTCGGCTATGTTCGAGATCAGAACCTCGTTGTCGGCGACGTTGTACTTACCTCCTTCGAGGAAGGTCGTGTCCCCCACTCCTAAGACGTTGCCGTTGACAACTGAGACCGAGTAAGCTCCCGGTGAGTCGCCGCCCGATCTCCTGGTTCCCGGAACCGCAGTTGCTACTGTGACACCACTTGCCGACGAGATGTGGGTGGCTGTGTAGATGGAGATACGGTTGACTCCGTCGGCGATGTCGGAGCCTGCACGTCCCGAGGCGAGGACGTTCTTGTAGTTGCCGTCGGTCGCGTCAGACTCCATGTTGTAGAGGTAGTCGGAGCCGAACCTCAGACCGAACCTCGAAGCCAACGGGTTGATGTAGCTCTCCTCCGACGTAGTTCCTAGGACTCCGAGACGTGAGCCCGAAGGTTCGCCGAGAAGGAGAAGACGTCCGCCGTCGTCGACGAAGGACTCGACTGCGTTAATCTCACGCTCGGAGTAACTCCTCCCGGGGTCGGCAACAACGAAGGCGTCTGCCCGGCTGAGTGTCTCGCCCAGATTCCTTCTTTCATTGAGGTACTCGACCTCGTATCCCGTCTCGGTGACCGTAGAGACGAGAGACTCGATCCCGTCGCGTGTTACACGGTTCGAGTGTGATAGGTCGACCGCTACGATCCCCGTGTCGGAACTGAGGTTGACGTCTGTCCTCCCCGACGGCTGTAGCCTCTCCGGTGTCAGATCCGACGTGTTGTAGACGTCTGTCTCGGATATATCTATATCCGAACCCGACCCTGTTCCGAGGTACGTCGAGACTCCTGAAGCCATCACGACAGCGAGTACTATTCCCACGAAGACGACGACTCTCTTAGCGATCTGAGTCTCCTCGCCGTTACCTCGTGACATTACTTACCACCTCCCTGTCGCGTGTCGTGTCTGGTCTCCGTGTCGAGTTCTCGGAGACCAACTCGGGTGGGAGCATAACGGGGTTGGGAAACTCGGTTCGGGTGTCGACTCCGGTTATGTAGGAAGGGTCGACGAGCTTCTTCTCGGAAGCATCGGAGGCGACGTAGTTGGAACGCGAGATGAAACGCACTATCCCGTCGCGTCTCATACGTGTCACGGAGTAGCTCTCCATTCCCGCTAACTCTGCCGCCTTTTCTACTGCGGCGTCCAAGCCACCTATCTCGTCGGCGATTCCGTTCTCAACAGCCGTAGGTCCCGAGTATAGCTTAGCGTACTCGACCTCCTCTCTCGTTATGTTTAGATCGTCGCCCCTGTGTTCCATCACCGACCCCACGAAAGCCCTCTTCGCTGTCTCTATACGGTAGTACCAGTCCCTCTCATCCCCCGCGTTGAGCTTGTTGGGACCCGTGGTTATGATGCCCTCTACCGACCCGGGGTTCTGTGGCATCTGCATCACGACGCCGACGCTCCCGACGAAAGACGAAGGCTTTACATATATTTCATCACTCGGGAGAGACGAGTAGTAGGCTCCCGACGCAGCCGACGAGTCGACACTCGTAACCACGGGCATCTCGTCCGCCGTCTTCATGACTTCGAGGTAGATCGTCTCGCTCGCCGACGCCGAGCCACCGGGGCTGTTGACCCTGAGTACCACAGCCTTGACGCTGGGGTCTTGTCTAGCGTCTTCGAGCATCCGGGTCACCGTAGTCGCAGTACTGCCGTCTATGCTACCTTCAAGGGGAACGACTGCGACCTCGCCCTCCGTAGTAAGCCAGCCCGAGACGACGGGCGATATAACCAGACCCAGAAGTAAGGCTGCGACGACGAGTGCGGTGTAAGACCCGCCGACCTTTCTGATAATGTCGGGTATCTCTGGTCTCCACATCTACAGCCTTATTCGTCGGGTACTCCCAAAAACACCCGGGTTCCTATAGTTAGATTTTTGTCGGTATCACCGTTACTGTATGTCAAAAGGTAACGTACCAGTGATGGGATTAACCACACAAGGGGGTGCGTGAAAGAATCCCCTCGTCGTCACCGGCTTCGGACAAGAATAGGAGGTCGAGACGTGTCGCCGTCGACATAAGCGGCAGACACGAAAGAGAAGGAAGGTATCTCATGGTCTGTGCCTCGGTCTCAGTCGATCTGACCTCGGACTCGGTAGATGAGGTCAACGAGATAGAGTACTCGGTCGTAGACACTTCTGAGAAGCCGGGTTTCGACGTCATAGTTGAGACGGTAAGTGACACGGTTGCGAAGATGAGAGACGACGTCTCTACTGTCGTCGCCGAGGAGGGTGAGTTCTACAACAAGCCAGACTGGGTCGTCGAGGGTGCCCTAAGACTCCGGGGCGGCAGGTCGTTTAAGTACATAGAAACCATAAGTGAACGTAAGGCGGTGGGGATAGCCCACCACGCCGCTTACGGCGGCAGGAAGCTTCTGATTGAGTACACAGACTCCAACACTAAGCATGAGAGACCGAAAGGATAAGGCAGTAACCGTAAAACGCGTCGGCTCGGGCGAGAAGGCTGACACGACCGAGATACGTGAACTCGCCGAGTCAGCGGGGTACGAGATAGTCGGCGAGGTTACACAGTCGAGGAAACAGGACCCCGCGTACCAGATAGGACGCGGCAAGGCAGACGAGGTCAGCCGTCTCGTGAGGGCTGAGGAAGCCGACAAGGTAATATTCGACAATCAACTCGGTCCTTACCAGGTCTATAACCTCGGAAACGTGATAGACGCCGAGGTCATAGACCGTTTCACACTCATACTTGAGATATTCGGACAGAGAGCGGGAAGCCGTAAGGCTCAGCTCCAGGTCGAACTCGCGGAGCTCAGGTACGAGCTTCCGAGGGCGGACGCCAAGACTTCGCTCGCCAAACGTGACGAGAAGCCGGGTTTCATGGGTCTCGGAGAGTACGACGAGAAACGTAAGAGCGACATAAAGGACAGGATATCGAGGATACGTGACGAACTCGACTCTCTCGCCGACAAGGAAGAGGCGTGGAGACGTGAGAGACGTGACTCGGGGTTCGAACTCGTCGCCCTCGCGGGATACACCAACGCCGGCAAGTCGACTCTGATGTCGAAGCTCGCCGAGGTCGACCCCGACGAGAACGAGAGCCATCCCGACATAGACGAGACCGCGAAGTCGGAGAACCGTCTCTTCACGACGCTCGGAACGACTACGAGGAAGATGGAGGTTCCCGGCAGGGACGTCCTTCTGAGCGACACCGTCGGATTCATAAGCGACCTACCCCACTGGCTCGTAGACAGCTTCAAGAGTACACTCGACGAAGTCTACCTCGCAGACCTCGTCCTCCTAGTCGTCGATGTCAGCGACCCCGTCGAGGAGATGCGCGAGAAGCTCGTGACCTCACACGACACACTCTGGGACAGGGTAGAGGCTCCGATAGTCACTGTCTTCAACAAGTCCGACTTAGTCTCCGACGAGGAGCTTGAGACAAAGATACGTGAGGTCGAGTACCTCACACCCGAGCCCGTCGTCGTGAGTGCGAGAGAGGGGGAAGGGCTCGACGAGGTGGTTTCGAGGGTAAAGGACGAGCTTCCCGACTGGGACGAGACAGAGGTCTCTCTCCCGATGAACAGCGACGGAATGAGCACTGTGTCGTGGCTCTACGACAACGCCGAGGTCTTAGACGTCGAGTACGAAGACGTGATCCGTGTCGAGTTCAGGGCACGTGACGAGATTATAGCCAAGGCTCACGACAGATCCGCGGTCGAGGTCGAAGCATCGCCCGAAACCGACTCCCCCGAGGCAGGCGAAATCCCGAACACCGTCCGAGCCGAGACCCAGACCCGGTGAGACTGATAAAGAAAGTATTAAAAAGAGGCGCGACAAAGACTGTAATGTGACGAGGGAGTGATCCCGAGCCGCCATAGCTCAGCTGGTAGAGCACCTCGCTGTTAACGAGGTAGTCCCAGGTTCGAGCCCTGGTGGCGGCGGTTCTCTTATACGTCTTCTCCGTCTATCTTTATCCTACTCAGCCATGAACCCGACTTCTGTCGTGATATACGACGGTGACTGTGCCTTCTGTTCGACAGCCTCGAAGGCTCTCGAAAGACTCGAAGACGTCGGTGCTGTCTCGTGGTACGACGACGAGGCTCAGTGGTTCCTCGAAGCCGAGTTCGGCGAGACGCCTTTCGTCCTCTTTCTCGTCGACTCCGACGAGGCGACAGTGTACGCCGGAGGCGACGCCGCCGAGGAGCTAGCCGACAGAGCCGGTCTCCCGGGTCTCGTGGGCGACCTGTTGGGCGACAGGTACGAGACGGTCTCGGAGGTTATACGTAAGGTCACTCGAACCGAGGGAAGCCCCGAGAGCTTCGGCGGTGTCTACGGAATAGAAGACGAGGCGATGCGTCTCTTCGACGAACTATCCGAGGCGTCCGAGACGGCTGAGGACAGGAAAGCCGATACCGATACCAATACCGAGACAGAGACCGATACTGAGACAGAGACGGAGTAGACTCACGAGGTAGTGCTAGTCGGGAGACATATCCTGACACACGTTCCGGTTCCGTCGGTCTTCTCCTCACCGGTTTCCTCTATCTCTGTCTTCCCTCCCGAGTTGACCACCGACCAGTGGACTAGCCAGAGTCCGAGACCGCTTCCGTGTAGAAGGCTAGTCTCCTCGCCGTTTCTGAGAACCTCCTTCTCGTACTCGGGAACCCCGCCGGCGTCGTCTTCTACCTCTATCCTGACCCTGTCCCCTTCGTCCTCTGAGACTTCGACTCCGACACACGGTCTCTCGGAGTCGTTGTGTAAGACTCCGTTCTCGACTACCTCCTTGACAGCCGATCCTACGACTACGGGGAGACGTCTCTCCGCGACGTCGTCGGAGCACTCGACCGACACGTCGACTTCGGGATACCTCTCGCACACGTCTCCGACGACCTCGTCGACTATCTCGGAGACACGTCTCGTGTCTGTCTCGGCGTTTCTCACGAACTCGACTGTGTCGTTGATCTTCTCCGTCTCGTCGCTCAGACCCACGAGTCTGTCGGCACTCTCGGAGATCTCGGCGATCTTCTCCTCACAGTAGTCGTCATCGATCTCGTCGAGGAGTATCTCGGCGTTTCCCTTTATGAGGTTGAGCGAGTTACGCAGGTTGTGTCGGAGTACCCTGTGGAGGACTTCGAGACGCTGTTCACGCATCTCTCTCTTTGTGATGTCTGACTGAACCGCGACGAACTTGGATATCTCGCCCTCGTCATTCTCGACGGGTGCTATCGTCTGGTAAGCCGTATACAGCCTGCCGTCTTTCCTGCGGTTGATTATCTTCTCCTCCCACACCTCTCCCTCCCTCAGAGTTCTCCAGAGTCTGTCGTAGTACTTCTCGTCCTGCTTCCCTGACTTGAGTATCTCGGGTGTCTCTCCGACTGCCTCCTCCTCCGAGTAGCCCGTCATCTCCTCGAAACGCGGGTTGACGTACTCGATCACACCCTCGTCGTCGGTTATCAGAACTGACAGACCCGCGCTGTCTACTGCGCGTTTGAACCTCCTCAGGTCGTCTCTGAGTTCGACCGAGTCTATCGCACCGCCTATGTCTTTCCCTAGCTGTCCGAGCATCTTCCTCTCCTTCCTCCTGAAGCCGTCAGGGTCGTCCGACCAGATGCTTAAGACACCGTAGAGGCTGTCTCCGTAGGTAATAGGTATCACAGTCAACGAGCCCTCGGGTTCTCGTCGGGTATCTACGTCTACGTCTGTGTCTACATCTGTGTCCATCTCTGTTTCCGACGCGCGTCTGGAGACTCGCGGCAGGGGCAGATACGTCTCGACGGTCTCGACGCCCTCGTCACTCTCGACTGCAGTCTCGACGGCTTCCTCGTAGCTGTAACCCGAGTCATAGCCGTGTCTCGCGAGTCGCTCGGGAGAGAACGCCACCGAGCCGCCGCCGTCCGCCGCAGATGTAAGGTTGAATCTGTCTTCGTCCGACCCCGAGACTCTACTCGATCTGTGTACCCAGACCGAGTCGGAGCCCTCCCAGTCGGAGAAGTAGTCACAGACCTTCGTCTCTATCTCTTCCCTGTCGGTAGCTCGGACTAGTATCTGATTTATCTCCCTCACGACCGTGTTTATCATCCTCTCACGTGAAGCCTCCTCCTCCGCTTTTCTCTTCCCGACGGCGTCTCTAACCCTGTTGGCGAGGAACTCATACTGGCTGCTGCCAGTCTCCTTCTTGGGTATGTAACCCGTGACACCTGCGTCTATTGCTCGGCTAGCTGTCTCCTCGTCGCCGCTTCCCGTGAAGAGTATGAATGGCAGATCGGGGTAGAGCTCCCTAGTACGTCTCAGAAGACCTATGCCGTCGAGTCGGTCTTCGCCGTCCAACGTGTAGCCGCTCACGACACAGTCGACGCCGTGTCCGAGTAGTTCGAGAGCCTCCGATCCCGCGTGTGCTGTTAGAACCTCCATACCGTCGGCGTTCGACTCGACGAAGCTCTCGAATCCTCTCACAGACTCCGTGTCGCTGTCGACGTGGAGTACTCGAAGAGTATCAGTATCAGTATCAGTCCCTTTCACCCGTTTCACGCCCATTCTGACGTGTATGAATCGGCGGAAATCAGCATAAAGCTGTATAATAGGATTATTTAGGGTTATATAGCCACCCCAGACGAAACTGTCTTGTACTTAGACAGTTAAATCAGACGCATGGACGCGTTTCTTCTCGGATCAATAGGGCTCCGGGTCGTCGGGGTCGTCTACTCAGTCTATCTCCTCTACCAGGTCGGCGACTCGCGTTTCGGCTACCTCACTCTGATGCTGTCCCTCATGGCTACGCGTCAGATCCTGACGTACCTCAATCTTCTGCCACAGTCGTTGACAGAGCTACCGGGTCTCGTTGTGAGCGTATTAGCCGTCATCATAGTCTACTACCTCCTCGAATACACGGATCAGGAGGAGGAGATGCAGGAAGCTCTCAGACAGAGAAACGAGAAGCTCAACGAGTTTCGGAAAGCCATCGAACACGCGGGACACTCGATCTACATAACCGATGAGGACGGAAGGATAGAGTACGTCAACCCGCGTTTCGAGGAGATGACGGGCTACTCGGAGGAGGAGGCAG
>JAXIOF010000092.1 GCA_034190545.1 Candidatus Afararchaeum irisae
GTCGTCGTTGTATCGCCTGTCGAGGTACCCGGTTCGAGCCGACCGATCCATCTCGGACGACGAGCCGCCACCACCTCCCAACATCCTATCGAGCTTCTCGTAGTTCCGGTCGCCGTCATCGTTAATGGGGTCGTCAGCGAGTTCGCGGTCTGCCTCCTGAATGATGTCCCGAGACTGCTGGATGTCCTGTCGGGCATCGTTGATATTTCTCTGAGTGCCTTCGAGGACGTTCTGTATCTCCTCCTGTGTCGGGCTGTCGTCATCATCATCATCGGCTGATCCGCCGCCTGCTGTACCGCCGCCTCGGGCTATCCTATCACCGTCTATGTCATCGAATACCCCCATTAAGGATCGACCTCCTTTATCCAAGTCGGCTTCTTACTGTGGTTCTTCCACGCCTCGACATCGTGGTAGTGCCGAGTACAGACGAACCCCTCGACACGAGTCCCATCCGGCGTCTCGAAACGCGCCATTTGGTGTATCGGAGACCCACAGCTAGGAACACGACACTCATACGACGGGTTCCACGCCTCACCGACCTCGGTCTCTTCGTACTCGTCGTCGACGTCGTCGCCAGGAGACAGACGACGGATATCTGTCACAGAGGCTCACCCCTGAGGTCGTCGCCCATCATAACGAGAGACGTACTCACGAAGGCTGTCGCTATGACTACCAGAAACAAGACCAACAGTCCCAATAATCCGAGAAAGTCTCGGACGCCTCCCGGCGATAGCTTGAGGATACTAAAACTCACGAGTACCGTCGAGAACGCTAACCCCGCTCCAATTAGGGACTGTTTGAGATTCGGGTCTCCTCTCTTGACTCTCATAGAGGCTCACCCCCGAGGTCGTCGCCCAGATCGGGGTGGTTAGCCGACCACCAGAACGTGTACACAGCTAAAGCCACGAGGACTAATCCCCCGACTACCTGTCCTTCGGCACTACCGGCATAGAAGCCGACGGCTACGGCGGCGGATCGAGCCGCGTGAGACGTCCACGGCTGTCTCTTTAGCCTCCGTATCATAGGTCGAGATCCTCCATCTCTTTCTCGAAGTCGTCTATACCGCCGCTCGACCCCGACGTTCCGCCGATTCCGAGGGACTCCTCGAACTCCTCGATCCCACCCGAGTCGCCTCCCGTCCCTGCAAACGCACTCTCGAAAGACTCGATAGGATTCGTCTCGTCCGACTCGTACGGATCGACACGTCCACCACTGCCGCCTCGACCTCGATCCATGCCCGTCCGACCCTCAAAACGAGCTATACCGTCGGTCGCGTCCATCGAGGACGCCTCTTTCCTAGCTAGTCCCGCGAGATCCGAAACTCTCTCCTTAGCCGCCTCGGCTCGACTCTTACCCTGTCGGACTCTCTTGTCCCTCCGACGTTTCCGCCTCTGTTGGATCTCCTTCTTTTTCTGTCGAGCCTTCGACTTAGCCCTCTCTTTGACTCCTTTCTTCTTGTACGGATTCTTACGGAGGTACTTCCGAGCCTCCTTGATAGCCTCGCGGCGAGGAGTCTTCCCGAGCTTCTTGAGGTTTTCCTGGTTCTGGGGATCTCCGTTCTCGTCGAGGATCACTCGCCGGAGTATCCATCCTTCGGACGTCTTGAGGAGAGCTATCTGGGTCGCCGAGCCGTAGCCGACGTCGGACTGAGGCTTGACCCAGATAATAGCCTTTCCCTTGTTCCTGACTGTTTTCCACCCCGCAGTACGTGAGTTAGGAGGCATTAGAAGACCACCCCCACGAGGTTAGTCGCTACGACTGGTATCTTGTGGACTATGACGCCGGACGGAAGACTACCCGTCACCGAGTCGACCATGCCCCCGCCCGATCCGCCGCCGGACGAGGACAGTTGGGTCGCCATGTGATACGTGAGGGCACCGACGAAGTACGCCGACATCGTGATCCCCGCTTCGACGAGCTTCCCTCCGAAGAGACCGTCGTCGAACTCCTTTTGAGATGCTACGGCGTGCTTGTAGACTCTCCTCGGGAGATCCGCGCCTCCTCCCTCCGAGAGTATATTTATAGCATCTCCGACGTTGACGAGGACTCCCTCCTCGGGGATTCCGACACCGCGTACCCAGTATTTTTCTCCATCTCTATCCTGGTAGACGTCGCCTCCGTCGGATACCTTCCGTCGCTCTTGCTCCCCTATCTTCGAGAAGGGCACGTCGAAGACCGGAGTCATCTTCTCGTAGGCGACTCCTATCTTGGCTTTGCCTATGTGCCGGATACCTCCCGACGACGGATCGTACTGTTTTGGGTCGTCTTCGTCTCCGACAAGGAGAGATCCGGTCTCCTTGTCGCGGTCGTACGGACGTAGCTCGTAGTTGGCGTCTCTTTTCTGTATGAAGAGTGCCTGGTCGTACCCGAGCCACATGAGAGTCTCTAAAGGCGATACTATCCTCTCACGCCATTTCCGGCTGAGCGACGGCGCGACCATGACCGCGAGAAGGTAGCTGACTGACAGTCCCGATATTATCCATGCGATTAGGTTTACTGCGTTCATTTTTATCACCCGAAGAGGAATTTCTGAAGCTTGCTTTTCGAGGACGACGACTGTCCCTCAGTCCGCTGGACGTTGATCCTCTCCGACATCTTGTCCTGTTGCCACCCTTCGCGGCTACGTGACACTCGCGCGAGGAACGTCATCAACGCCGTTTCGAGGTTCGTCTTCTCCGTCGAGCCGAGAGCCTTCTTTCCGTCCGATTCGTCGTCGAGGAGTACCTTCCGATACTCTCCCTTGACTACCGACTCCTCGGGAGGATACGCCGACTCGACGAGTTCGACCATACAACGCGCTAGCTCGCGCTGTTCGTTGACCTCGGCGTCTTCGAGGTTCCCGAGGATGAAGTCCTGCGAAAACAGATTCTTAAGGAGCTTCTCCGACTTCGGATCTATGTCGACTTCCGTGAGGTCGTCTATGTGTTCACCTGCCTGTACACCTACGCCTCCTCCGATACGAGGAGGAGGACTCACCTTCCCGTTCGACTTAGCCTTACCGTTCGACTTGGGTTTAGACTGAGACATGGGTTAGCCTCTCCTTTCTCTGAAACTGTCTATCGAGCCGAGTCCGCCGATCCCCTCGAAACGCTCCGATTCTCCGAGAGCCGCCCAGAACGCGTAGATGAACATAAGCACCGAGAACGCGAGACTGACGTACACGAGCATCTCCGACGAGTGAGGCACGAGGACGTAGTTCGACGAGCACGAAGAGCACGACACGGGACTAACGATATTCGTCGAGCCGTAGAGGACGACTATCCAGAGGATCGACGCGCTGAGTCCTCCGAGTACCTCGTTGATCTTGCGCCGGAGGACTACGTACGACCACGCGAGGGCGGCGAGGAATACGACCGAGTGAGTGAGTACGAACACGATTAAACCCTCCCTAAGACCATGATCCCGCCGAGGACGACGAAGATCCCGACGACGAAGGTAAGCATCGGCGCGACAGCACCGAACACCGTCGAGAGGACTGTCGTCGACGTCCTCGCGGACTCGGGCTTGGCTGTGTAGCTGTACGTGATCTTAGCCGGAGAGCCGTCGCTCGTGTTCTGTGTCGAGAGGATACGGATCGAGATCTCCTCGGTGTCGAAGTCGTAGTCTCGACCCTCGACAAGCTCGTGTCCGCTCGAATTGTAGACTGTCTCGTCGTCGAACGCCGTCGCGTTGTCTATGCTCGACGCGCTGAGGTTGGTGTAGTTACCGACGTCCTGAGTGAACGACTCGTTAGTCTGAGTGTACGTGTGGGTAGGTACTGAGCTATGCCCGGCGTCGGCTACGAGTAGAGCGATTACGATGAACAACGGCACCGCAAAAAGCAGTAATGCGAGTTGTTTCATGGTGGGTCTGGGCTAAAGGGGGATGGGCTGGTTGGAAGCTCTACTACTTACCCGAGAACGCTGTGACGACGCCTATGATGAGACCGGCGACCATCACGAGACCCACAATCGGCGCGAAGTTGAAGACGTCCGCCGCCTGGGTCTGTGAGTTATTGTACGCAGACTTGAACTCGGCGTTCTCCGGAGTACCCGCTGAGCCGTATATCCTAGCTACGACTATGATGCCGATAGCCAGCATCGAGAAGAACACTATTAGCTGTTTGAGGGTGCCGATCTGTCCACCCTCGGCTGTACGAGCTTCTTCTACCTTCGACTTTCCGACGGTCTTACTCGCCTCATAAAGCATCTTCTGGTCTTCTGGATCGACCATATTTCGGTCTCTGAAGAAGTCATATTAAATATAGGTGGTCAAATAATAACTAAATAATAGAGAAATACGTATATCCTTTTGGTATTGGTATTATTCTTCAATGTGGATTTATTATGGATGAATTAGCAGATAATGATATGTTGCACGATATAAACATGCTGAGCCTTGGCGAGGTTTCGCTTGTCGAGCAAGGCAACTACTCGACGACCTATTTACACATAAGTAAAGATTTGGTGAGCAGATACGGGGAGCGTCTGGAGAAGGCAGAACTCATAGAGGATAGAGAAAATGAGCGTCTCATAATCGATATCCCCAAGGAGGTGGAGGTAGAGGATGAGTAGCCGTAGCCCTGAGGAAGACAAGAGTGCCCGTCCGAGTAGATTGATCCACGATGCCCAGGAGATGTGCAGCGAATGGAGAGCAGCCTGCATACAGGTTCACAGACTCGGAGAAAGAGCCGACATCCCCCGCGACGAAGCCGTACGACGGTACAACACATGGATCATAGAGTACGCAAGCCGCCTCTCGCCCCACGTCGAGAAAAACAAAGCCTCGAAGATCGAGAAGCTGTGGGAGAAGAAAACCTACTCCGTGACCACAAAGGAGGGGGTTCGAGCCGACATAGATGGTCTTTCCGAGCTCTTGTCCTGGGGATTCCGTGAGATCGAGAGAAAAGAGACTCACGACGACGTAATAGAAGGAAAACATACCGAGACCTACATAGACTCCGCGGACATCGACCCCGAACACCTCGCACGTATTCACTCCGACCTCGATCTAATCGCAGCCGAGATAGGCTTCGCGGGAGATACACGTACACTCGAAGCCGACGACGAGGAGGGAGAAATATGACCGTTCCCGCGCTCAGGTACAACGAGATTCTAATCGGTCTAATAGTCGCTTTCTCCGTTTTCACAGCGACTTATTTCCTATCCAGCACAGTCCGATCCCTATCCAAAATCATGATAGCCCTACTCGGTTTCGTCATCGGAGTTGTCTCGTATCAGATAGCAATAGGAGGACTATGATCAATGACCAGGGAAATAGAAGACGTCCGACTCCGAGATCCCGACGAATCGTTCGACGAAGACATAGATGCTGAGATAAGAAGCAGCGGGTCAGACATAGAGATCGGCTACCCAACCCGCGAGACTGAGGAAAAAGACGAGGATGTAGGTATGATGCCGGAGGAAATCCGGGACAATCCTATCCTCCGGAAGATGGTCTGGCGAAGGATGCATAAGAAGAACAAGAACTGGATGGCTGCGATATGCCAGGAAACGGGAGGTGGAAAGTCATATGCCGCTCTTCGTATCGCCGAAGTACTCGACCCCGACTTCAGTATCGATCAAGTCGCCTTCAGCATAGACGAGTTCATAGACCTCGTACGTGACGACAGCTACGGACAAGGGAGCGTGATCGTACTCGACGAGGCAGGGGTCGCGGCGGGAGCAAGAGACTGGTACTCTGACAGTAACCAGCTACTCAACCAGGTACTGCAGACCTGGAGGCATCAGAACCGCGCGGCGATCTTCACCCTTCCAGCACTCGGCTTCCTCGATAAAGGAGCCAGGACTCTCCTACACGCGTATCTGGAGCCCATCCGTATTGACTACGAGAAGAATCAGAACATCACGAAGTTCCAGTACCTCGACAAGAACCCGAAGGCGACAGGATCCGCAACGAGAATTTACTACAAGTATCCCGAACTACAGGATCCCGAGACTGGAGTCAGGAAGAAGTACAAACGCTTGGCGATTAACCTACCCTCCGAAGAACTCCAGGAAGCGTACGAAGAGAAGAAAGAGGAGTTCACTGGAGATCTAAACGACCGTGTTGCGGAAGCCCTCGAGAAAGAAGAGGAAGAAGAGAGGGATCCGCGTGAGATTGCCGACGAAATTTTGAATGATCCAGACGCTCCCGACCTCGAGAAGTTCATCGGCGACAACCACGGACAGAAGTATATCAACAGGACGAGTATTCGTCTTGAGTACGACATCTCGAAGAGGAAGACGAAAGAGGTCAAGACCCTGTTATTGGAAGGTTCAGAGAATGACGACCTGGTATAGGGATACACCCACCCCCCACTACCCCCATATATTATACTAGTTTGGATTTCGCGCGTAAGGGGTCGCGCGGGATCGAGATCGATACTCTAAGAGTAGACCGCGCGGGCGTACCCGGGTTTGGATAGCGCAATCTCGAGAGTTGTTGGA
>JAXIOF010000093.1 GCA_034190545.1 Candidatus Afararchaeum irisae
TGAGGTCGCCTTCAGGAACTCCTCGACCCCCTCGGAGCCGAAGGTCGGACCCAGAGCGGCGACTTCGGAGACAGCCGCAGTCGTACCGCCCTCTAAGGCTCTGTGGTACGACTTCTCGACGTTCTGGTGGAGATCAAGATGTGTGTGTACGTCTATGAAGCCCGGGGAGACGTACTTACCCGAGACATCGATGACCTCAGTCTCGTCTCCCGTAACGTCTGTCGCGTCGTCTCTGAGAGAGGCTACACGTCGGTTCTTGACCGCGACGTCGACTTCTCGTGTCTGCCTGTCAGGCGTCGAGACTACGGTGCCGCCTCTGAGTACAAGGTCTGCGTCCTCGTCACCGAGGGTGACCTTCCTGACTTCCTCTCTCATCACATCGCCTCCGGTGCTTCGACTCCTATGAGACCGAGCGAGTTACTTATCGCGTTTTTCGAGGCGAGGACGAGACCCAGGCGCGCCTTCTTGAGGTCGTCTTCGACGTCTAAGACACGGCACTCTCGGTAGAACTCGTTGAAGGCTTCGGCTAACTCACGCGAGTAGGTCGCTATCCTGTGTGGCTCGAGGCTCTCGGCGGAGTTGTCGACGACGTCGGATAGCTCTCCTATCTTCTCTATGAGCCCGCGTTCCTCGTCGTCTTCGAGGAGATCGACGTCCAGGTCGGCATCGGGGTCGGCGTCTGCCTGTTCGAGTATCCCCGACGCCCTCGCGTGAACGTACTGTATGTAAGGAGCGTGCTGACCCTCGAAGTTGAGAGCGTCCTCCCATCTGAAGGTGATCGGCTTTTCCGCCTGGCGTGCGACTATGTCGAAACGAACCGCGCCTATGCCGATCTTCTCGGCGGTCTCGCGCACCTCTTCGACGTCACGTCTCCTCTCGTCGGATCTCTCCTGTATCTCGTCCTTGGCGCGTTCGACCGCCTCGTCGAGGAGGTCGTCCATGTTGACGACTGTGCCCTCACGTGTGCTCATCTTGCCCTCGGGGAGACTGACGTACGAGTAGAAGACGTTTCTCGGCTTCCTGTCCTCTCCGAGTATCTCTAACGCCGCTCCGAGCTGTTTCGCCTGGAGCTTGTGATCCTCACCGAGAACGTTGACGGCGTCGTCGGATCTCTCGAACTTGTCGATGTGGTATGCGATGTCACGTGTCGTGTAGAGCGATGTGCCGTCACTCCTCTCGAAGACGAGCTCCTTGTCTATGTCGAAGTCGGAGAGGTCGATCTTACGTGCGTCTTCCTCCTCGTAGCTCCTCTCGTCTTCCTTGAGCCTCTCGCTCACGTCGTCGACATCGCCCTCAAGCACAAACTGACTCTCGTGGACGAATCTGTCGTACGACGCGCCTATACGTTCGAGGCTCTGTCTCTGTCCCTCCAAGCAGTACTCGACAGCCTCCTCGACGAGTTCGAGGGCGTCCTCGTTGCCGTTTTCGAGCTCTGAGAGGAGTTCGTCTATCTCGTCCTCGGCGGTCATCTCGCCGTTGGTGCTGTTGTACTCGGCTCCGGATTCGTCTTCGCCTTCGCCCTCGGCTTCGGCTTCGAGTATCTCGTTCGCCCTCCTGTAGTACCTCACTATGTCGTGGTCGGGCTTGTCACGTTCCTTCTCGGGAAGCTCTGACTCGTCTATCCTGTCGTAAGCCCACGCTATCGTCGCGACCTGTCTTCCCATGTCGTTGACGTAGTACTCGACGTCTAAGTCGTAGCCCGCCTTCCGTAAGAGACGCGCTATCGAGTCTCCGATTATGGGATTACGCGCCCTTCCGACGTGGAGGGGTCCCGTGGGGTTCGCCGAGGTGTGTTCGAGTATGATCTTCTCGTCCTTGTCGGGGAGAGCCGGATAGTCGTCGGAGGTCGCCTCCTCGACCGTCCTTTCGAGGTAGTCGTCGCTGACGGAGAAGTTGATGTAAGGTCCTTTTACCGACGCGCCGCCTATCAGACCGTACTCGCCTATATGTAGGTTCGCCGCTATCTCGTGTGCGACCTCGGCGGGATTCTCGTCGCCAGCGAGAGAGAAAGCGACTGCGGAGGCGAGACCCGCGTCGACGTCCTCTGGTGGCTTTTCGAGACTCAGATCCTCGGTCGAGTAGCCCGCTGAGTCGAGGGATTCGGAGAGAGACTCCTCGACCTGTTTCCTGAACTGGGTGAACATACAGTAGGTTACGTGAAAGGTGTTTAAACCGTGTCCGGAATAAACTGAGTCTGAGTCTGAGTCTGAGAAGGCTTAGTCGTCTTTGACACCCGGATTCGTCACAGCACCGAGTGACGCCGAACTGAAGGAGTCGCCGTACTTCGCTAAGACGCCCGAGGTGTAGTTGGGATCGGGCTGTTCCCAGTCTTCGAGTCTGTCTTCTATCTCGTCGTCTGAGAGGTCGACGTCGAGCCTTCTCTCGGGTATGTCGATCTCCACCGTGTCGCCGTCACGTACCGCGGCGAGTGGACCGCCGACGTAAGCCTCAGGAGCTATGTGTCCTATCATAGGTCCACGTGTAGCACCCGAGAAACGTCCGTCGGTGAGTAATGCGACGTCGTCCTCGTGACCCTGTCCGACGACTGCGGCGGTCACACCCAGCATCTCCCTCATTCCGGGTCCTCCCTTTGGTCCCTCGTACCTTATGAGAATTACGTCGCCCGAGTCTATCTCGCCGTTCTCGACCGCGTAGAACGCCTCCTCCTCGTGGTCGAAGACCCTCGCGGTACCCTCGAATACGAAGTCGTCGTCGCCCGTGACCTTGAGAACCGCACCCTCGGGAGCTATGTTGCCCTTGAGTATGACTATCGCGCCCTCGTCGTGTATCGGGTCGTCGAGCGGACGCACGACACTCGGACTCGGCTCGGGGAGATCCATCTCCTCTAAGTTCTCTTCGAGAGTCTGTCCCGTGACAGTCATGACGTCGCCGTGTATCAGACCGTCGTCGAGGAGGCGTTTGAGGACGACGGGTATACCGCCGTTTCTGTGGAGGTCAGCCATGACGTGGCTGCCGCCGGGCTTGAGGTTACAGATATGTGGAACCCTCCGCGATATCCTGTCGAAGTCGTCTATCTCGAGGTCTACGCCTGCCTCCTCGGCTATCGCTAAGATATGGAGGACGGCGTTCGTCGACCCGCCTATCGCTGCCTGTAGAGCTATCGCGTTCTCGAACGCCTTGCGTGTCAGGAGGTCGGAGGGACGTATGTCTTCCTCTAAGACCCTCATGACAGCCTCGCCCGAGTCGAAGGCTGTGTCTTCCCTCTCGTCTGTCTCGGCGGGCGGCGTAGCGGAGCCGGGGAGAGCGAGTCCGAGTGCCTCGCTTATCGAAGCCATCGTGTTTGCGGTATACATACCCGCGCACGATCCGGGTCCGGGACACGCGACGTCCTCTAACTCCTCGAGCTCTTCCTCGGTTATGTCGCCCTCGGAGTACTCGCCGACGCCCTCGAAGACGTCCTGTATAGTCACGTCCTCGCCGTGGTACTTGCCCGGGAGAATAGTGCCGCCGTAGACGAAGACTGTCGGGAGGTCGAGACGCGCCGCCGCCATCATCATACCCGGGAGGTTCTTGTCACAGCCTGCGACAGTCACGAGACCGTCGAGTCTCTCGGCGAACGTCACGAGTTCGACCGAGTCGGCTATGACCTCACGTGATATGAGGGACGCCTTCATCCCCTCAGTACCCATCGAGATAGCGTCGCTCACGGTGATCGTCCCGAACTCTATCGGTGTTCCTTCGGCTTCCTCGATACCGTCCTTCGCGTACTGGGATATCTCGTCGAGATGTACGTTACACGGCGTGACCTCCGCCGCGGGGTTCGCGACGCCTATCAGTGGCTCCTCGAGATCCTCGTCGGTGTACCCCATCGCGTGGAACATAGCGCGGTGAGGTGCTCTCTCGGCACCCTCGGTGACTTCCTGGCTCCTTATCTTTCTCATGCGGATATATAGGGTGTCTTTCTCGGCATAAACCTTCGGTGGCTTTTACACGTAGCGTCCCAAAGACGTAACATGGCAGTTGAAGCAGGAGACACGATCAGAGTCGAGTACACGGGAAGAAAGACAAACGGAGAGGTATTCGACACCTCCGACGAGGAGACCGCGAGGGACAACGGAGTCTTCGACGAGAGACGTGACTACGAGCCTCTCGAGTTCGAGGTCGGAGCCGACGAGATGATACAGGGGTTCGACGAGGGTGTCGTCGGAATGGAAGAAGGAGAGACGAAGGAGATAGACGTTCCTCCCGAGAAGGGATACGGAGAGTACGACGACGAGATGGTAGTCGAGTACGACTACGACGACTTCCAGGAGATGCTTGACGGCGCAGAGCCTGAAGTCGGTATGCACGTCCACGCTCAGGGAGGCGCGCACGGAGACGTGACCGAAGTAGAAGACGGTACCGTCAAGGTCGACTTCAACCACGAACTCGCAGGAGAGGAACTCGTCTTCGAGGTAGAAGTAGTCGCGGTAAACTAGAGTAGCAGGGAGATGAACGTACAGGAGAGGAATATCGGAGACGACGGCTACGGCACTGTGACTCTCGTCCCCGAGACGCTCGACGACCTCTGGCACCTCAAGTACATAGTCGAGGACGGCGACGTCGTCTCGGGTCTGACCGAGAGACGTATCGAACGCGTCGACGAGACGACACGTGCCGACACGGGGACACGAGAGACTATGCACGTCGATCTGCGGGTCGAGGACGTCGAGTTCCACCGTTTCTCGAACCGTCTCCGTGTCTCGGGAGTCATAGAGTCGTGTGGCAAGGAGAGGGAGATAGGTAGCCACCACACACTCAACGTCGAGATAAACAAGGAGATGGAGATCACTAAGACGTGGAAGCCCGACCAGCTTCAGCGTCTCGAAGAGGCAGAGGAGACCGTCGAGTCGGACGTCGTCGTCGTCACTGTCGAGGAGGGCGAGGCACATATACACACTGTCGAGGAGTACGGCATCGAGGAACGTACGACTGTAACCTCGACGACAGGAAAGGGCGAGGACGCACGTCCGCGACAGGAGCTCTTCGGCGAGCTACTCTCGGCTCTCAAGACGACTGCGGCGGACGCCGACGCCGTGATACTCGCGGGTCCCGGATTCACCAAGAAGGACGCCCTCGACTACATCGAGGAGAACGCTCCGAGTATCGCTGAGAAGATAGTCACAGAGGACGTCGCGAGCGTCGGTGCGCGCGGTGTCCACGAGGTACTCAAGAGAGGAACCGTCGAGAAGGTCGCAGAGGAGGCACGTATCTCACGTGAGTCACGTCTCATAGACGAACTCATGGAACGTATATCGACCGACGGAGCCGCGGCGTACGGCTTAGACGAGGTCGAGAAGGCAGTCGACTACGGTGCTGTCGAGACACTTCTGGTCGTAGACGAGGCTCTGAGAGACAGGAGGGACGAGATAGATCCCCTGATAAGACAGACCGAACAGAAAGGCGGTGATGTCACAGTCTTTTCGAGCGACTTCGACCCCGGTAAGAGGCTCGACAGCCTTGGGGGTATCGCCGCGCTCCTGAGATATAAGCTGCGCTGAGACCTTCACAAACTTAATATCAGAGTCGTCTTAATTCTCATATAGTGAAGACTCTCAGAGTGACACTAAACGCGAACGGAGTCAACTCGGTCGACGTGAGCCCCAGGAGTCTCACAGTCGACGGTAACTTCGTCGTGAGTATAGAGAACAGGGGGTCGCCCTCGCACCTCTACATAAACACCGACGACGATCTCGCTCCCCACGTCTCTATAGGAAACCCCAACCTCTACGTCGAGGACTCGGAGGAGTTCGAGGCTGTGGTCGACTGTGACCCCGAGACCCCCGGCGTCGAGGGGACGCTTGAGGTCACCGCGGGGTATGGCTCCGAGACGACACATGTTTCGGTCTCGATAGAGCCTGACGAGGACGAGAACAGGGTCGATGTCGACGAGTCGCTCTCACAGCCCCAGCGCGTCCACGTAGACGACTCCGACGACCGTGAGCTACTCAGAGGCGGCAAGTCCGACTCCGAAGACGGCTACCGTCTCAGAACCCTCTTAGCCGGAATAGGTGTTGTCATACTCTTAGTCGCGGCTGTCGTCTCCTATGCAGTCTCAGTCCTTCTCGACCCCGTCTCGGGAGCCTTAGTCGGGGTCGTCGCAGTCGTAGCCGGCGGCATAGCACTCTACGGCGTCAGCTTAGCATACCGAAAGACTGACTTGTAGCCTCTCCTATCTAAGTATGTACGCGGGCCGGTAGGGTAGCTTGGCATCCTTGTGCCTTCGGGTGGCATAGACCGCGGTTCGAATCCGCGCCGGCCCAAAATCTCTGATTTTGCGGGCTCTCAAACAGTCAGCTTTCTCTCAGCATACCATAGACTCCGGAGATGCGATGGTGACTTAAGCTTAGCATCCTATTCTGAGTTATGGAATGTCCTTACTGTGACCTCGAAGCCATACGTATGAGGGTACACAGACATCTCTTAGAAGAGCACGACTTCCTCTCGGAGAGAGCGGGAGACGACGGCGGCGGATACGAGTTCGACTGTCCCGACTGTGGCGAGACTGCAGTCATAGAGCCCGGAGGTCTCGGTGGCGAGGAGGAGGCTCAGAAGTTCGACAACGAGATGAGGATGATGGCAGTCGACAGGCTTCTCAACCATCTACAGGAAGAACACGGATAGTGAACTACCCCACCCTGCTCGCGCTGACGCGCTCGCTGAGGGAGGGGCTTCCT
>JAXIOF010000094.1 GCA_034190545.1 Candidatus Afararchaeum irisae
CGACGAAGGCAATTCGTCAGCGGCTAAACAGGTCATCTCAGACACCTACTACGAGAACTTCGAGGTCATAGAGGGGCGTCTCATAGAACAAGACCCCGAGATGGTCGAGGAGATGGAGGCGGCGTTCAACGAAGAGCTACCATCTCTCATAGACGAAAATGCCTCGGTCGAGGAGGTCGAGTCGAAGGTCTCGGAGATGAAGTCGACACTCGATGAGGCAGAGAAGATTCTCTTAGAGTCGGAGAGCGGTAAGTCGGTCTCTGAGTTCGTTGAGAATGAGAATGGAAGTAGCTCTGACACGGAGACGCCGAACTCGGGCACGACATCTTCCGACTCTAACACCGGGGGGGCTGACTCATCCGGTGATTCGAGTTCGGAATCGGGTACTAATGCCAACTCGCTCCCCGGCTTCGGAGCCGTGGTCTCACTGCTCGCGCTCGTCTCTGTCGCCGTACTCGCTCGCCGACGCCGACGTTAAGTAACCATAGACCAACCATTCTCAAATATGAATATGAATATGAATATGAACAACAGACTCGGAAGAAGGGAGTTCCTCTACTCCGTCGCAGGTGCGGGTCTCATCTCACTGTCGGGATGCACTCAACTTGGGGGAGGCGGAGGAGACCAGATCCCCACTCCGGAGGCACAGGAGGGTGCGACGGGCGTCTCGATAGATGACCTCCCCGACCTGAGCGGAGAGCTAACCGTCTACCTCGGAAGGGGCGAGGGAGGTCTCTACACCGACATAGTCGACTACCTCCAGAACGAACGGTACCCCGACCTCAGACTCGATGTCAGACGTGACTCGTCTTCGAGCCTCGCCAACACTATAATCGAGGAGGCAGAGGCGGACGAAACTCCAGCCGACGTCTTCTGGTCGATAGACGCGGGGGCACTCGGAGCGGTTGCTGACGCGGGTCTTACCTCGCCCCTCCCCGACGAAGTACTCGATAACGTCAACTCGGCTTTCAAGGACTCCGAGGGAAGATGGGTCGGAATATCGGGGCGCGCACGGACTATACCCTTCAACACAGACACATTCGAGAGGTCGGAGATACCCGACGACATACTCGCCTTCCCCGACGACGAGAGGTTCGAGGACGCGATGACGTGGGCACCCTCGTACGGAGCCTTCCAGTCTTTCGTGACAGCGATGCGTATAATACACGGAGAGGACGAGACACGTGACTGGCTCCAGGGGATGTTAGACGCCGGAGTCACAGAACAGAAGGGCGAGTTCCTCGTGACGAACGCAGTAGCTAACGGA
The DNA here is from genome assembly GCA_034190545.1 of Candidatus Afararchaeum irisae. Classification (NCBI taxonomy): domain Archaea; kingdom Methanobacteriati; phylum Methanobacteriota; class Halobacteria; order Halorutilales; family Halorutilaceae; genus Afararchaeum (SeqCode); species Afararchaeum irisae (SeqCode). The sequence goes on from JAXIOF010000094.1 coordinate 1,268, forward strand.
GAGGCGAAGGCTGGCTTTGCGAACCACTACTACGCACAGCGTCTCAAGGAGGCGAAACCCGATGCTCCGCTCGGGACTGCGTTCACGAGAGGCGACGCGGGTGCTCTGATAAACTGCTCGGGCGCGTCGGTTATAGAGACGAGCGACTCGAAGGATCTCGCGGCTAACTTCATACGCCATTTCCTCTCTGTCGAGCTACAGAGCTTCCTCGCCGAGAGGGGCTACGAGTATCCGCTCGTACCCGGCGTCGATCCCGCACAGGGTCTCCCCACTATAGACGAACTCGATCCACCCGAGTTCGACCTCACGCGTCTCTCGGAGGTACAGCCGACTCTCGAACTCATGCGAGACGTGGGTGTTCTGTAGTAGAATGAGGACACACCACGACGTCTTCTTCGGCGACTCTAGACGTATGAGCCCCGACCAAGAGGTTGATCTCGTGGTTACATCGCCACCGTATCCGATGATAGAGATGTGGGACGACGTCTTCTCGGATCTAAACCCCGAGATACGTGGTGCTCTCGACGACGGAGACGGTCGGACTGCTTTCAGTCTCATGCACCGAGAGCTCGACGAGGTCTGGGAGTCGGTCGACGAAGTAGTCTCGGAGGGCGGCGTCGTCTGTGTAAACGTCGGCGACGCTACACGTAAGATCGGCGGCTCCTTCGAGAGATACCCCAACCACTCACGTATAACACGTAAGTTCACGGAGATGGGATACGAGCCACTCCCCTCTGTTCTGTGGAGAAAGCCCACCAACTCCGCCGCCAAGTTCATGGGGTCGGGGATGCTTCCGACGAACGCCTACGTCACACTCGAACACGAACATATACTCGTCTTCAGGAAGTCGAAGAGGGAGTTCGAGCCCCACTCCGAGAGACGTTACGAGAGTGCCTACTTCTGGGAGGAACGCAACGACTGGTTCTCGGACGTCTGGACTGACGTCAGAGGTGAGTCGCAGTCACTCGACCTCAACGGCGGATCTGAGACCCTCCGTGACACGTCGGCTGCGTTTCCGTTCGAGATCCCCTACCGTCTCATAAATATGTACTCGGTCTACGGCGACACGGTTCTCGATCCGTTCTGGGGAACAGGAACCACGTCGCTTGCGGCGGTCGTATCGGGACGTAACTCCGTCGGCTACGAGATACGCCGAGATCTCGTCGAGAGCTTCGAGCGGAGACTCGACCAAGTCGAGGAAAAGTCAGACGAAGTCGTTGGGAGACGTCTCGGCAGACACACCGACTTCGTGGACGAGACAGACAGGAGCCTGAAGTACATCTCCGAGAACTACGGCTTCGAGGTCATGACCAAACACGAGAGACAGATAAAGTTTTACTCCGTCGACAGTGTCGAAGAAAGACAAAAGACGCGAGAACGAGAAAACGAACAGAAAGACAGACGCTACGTCGCCGACTACTCCGAGTTCGAGTTCTAGTCCGCGGCGACCGCAGCAGTGCTCGAACTACTCTCTTCTCTTATCTTCTGTATGCTCGTGTAGATTATGACTCCCGTGACGAGGAACGCCGCACCTACGACGAAGACTATGCTCACGGTGTTGAGTATCTCAATTCCGTACTGGTTAGCCGCGAGCTTACTAGCCGTAGAGACCGCCGAGATCAGGAGCATCACGGCGAAGTACTCCTTTATCTCCTCTCCGTCTGTGACCGTCGTCGCGCTCGCGCCGACACGCGCGCCGAGAGCACTTCCGGCTAAGAGAGGCATCACTATGCCGAGATTTATCTTCGAGACGTTGAGGAAGGTTCCGTAGGCTCCGAGACCCACTATCTGGAAGAGGTCGGTTCCGACCGCGACCGCCGCGGGGGCACCGAGTATGTATGTCATCGCGGGCATCACGAGGAAGCCTCCGCCCACGCCTATCAGACCCGCGAGGACTCCTATTGAGAACGCAATCGCGAGAGTTACCCAGACGGATATCTCGATTCCGCCTTTTATCTTCATCATAGGCGGTAGCCTGAACGACTTCACCTTCTCCTGTATAGCCGCACCCGACTCAGACTCAGAGTCAGAGTCAGAGTCAGAGTCTCCACTCGAGCGTGCGTCTCTGAGTATGATGACTCCCATCACGACGAGTATCGTCACGAGTATGAGGCTCACGACGACGTTCGAGAGACCGCGAGCCTTCAGCATGTTGAGTATCTCGTGTCCCACAGTCTCTCCTAAGAGCGTGCCGCCTAAGAGGAAGACAGCCCCGAGTTTGTAGTCTATCTGTCCGTGGTCACGGTGTTTGAGAACCGAGATCACTGCGGTTCCGAAGACGAACGCGAGGCTGTTGCCCGCGGCTACGTCTGCGGGATATCCCGCTACGAGTATCGCGGGGAGTATCAGGAGACTGCCTCCCATTCCGAAGAATCCGAAGAGGACTCCTATCAGGACGCCGAATACCATGAAGATCGCTACCGTCGAAAGACCTACTCCTAGCACCATCTCATTCACCCTTTATGTACTTCATTATGGTTGGAGCAAACGCCTGGTCGAGAAATCCGTAGAAGGCGTTCAGTACGACAGCCTCCGTAAGTAGTATCCCGATTATGGCGAGGGCTTTCACGTTCGCCGATAATGACTATAGTCCGAGCATTGATCTGTCCTTTCTGTTGTGTTGTTTTTGTTTATTGGGTTCAAACCGTTGTGTGTATGTGTCTGACTCGCCGTCTCAGTCGTCAGCGACCATACTTTCCTCGGTCGCGGCACAGCGGTT
>JAXIOF010000095.1 GCA_034190545.1 Candidatus Afararchaeum irisae
CTGGGCTCTCTGCGCTGCTCGTTGAGGAAGGGGGCTCCGCGCTATCTTGTGCTGAAAATGAAGTGGAGCCTCAGAAGACGGCTACCGAGACGGCGTTGACGACTACGAGAACAGCCCCGGTTCCGAGAAGCAGACTGCTGTCTCTCTGTCTTCCCTCATAGACGTAGTACGCAGCCACGATGACGGCGGAAAGAGCCACGGAGTTCGACGACATGAGATTTAGGAGGTCGAGAAGTATTCCGAGACTGAAGAATATGACGACTCCCTGTAGGAGAACCACGAGCACGTTCTTCGAGGACTGATTCATTGTCGACATAGATGTCTATACGTTAGGATGACGCATAGGGCTGTCGAATACGATGAGTTTTCCTATCCCCTTACAGGGATCTTACCGAGCTGCACAGTCCTCTCGACTGTCTCACCGTCAGCGCGAGCCGTGACGTCCATCTGAGTGGGGGTCGAACCTCTCGGTATCTCCCACGTCGAGGTTACCTCTCGTGACTCACCAGGAGGCACAGTCACCGAGTCGCCACCCTGAGACTCCTGTCCGTCTGCGACCACGTTGCCCAGGGTGAGTTCGTAGTCGTCCTGTGTCGGGTTGTCGACGGCGACAGTAATGGTGAGGCTCCACGTATCCTCACCTCTCTCGATAACTCCCGACTCCAGAGTCTCGGTCTGTGGTGTCTCGGTCAGAACCTCGTCTCCTATTCCGACTAGGCGTTGTTCCTCACCCTCCTCCTCCAGCCACGGTATGTCAAAGAAATGCTTGCCGATGAGTCCTGAGAATGTGAGTATCTCGGTGAGTATGGGGATTCCTATACCGAGTCCTATCATTAGACGTATCAGGTTTCTTCTCTTCATAGATCCCTCAGCTCCTGTTGACAGAAAACCTGGTTGATTCTTTCCGTTGATCCTACTACGTTCATAGTAACACTTTGCTCGCTTTATTATTAAGCATTGTCACAACGCAAACGGCTGTATAGCTCTGTGACTCGACTTCGCTTCTGTAGTATGTGTCGAAAAAAGTACGGATAAGACCGGTTAAGCTATGGTCTGACCGGGATTGCTCCAGGCTGGAGCGGTCCGTCTGTTACCCAGCTCATCAGCGGTACTCCGTAGGCGAGTAGGACGAGTACGACTGCTATTGCTCCCCAGAGCTTGAGGTTGTCGAGTATGAGAGGACCGTCCTCGGGACCCGACAGGGGCTCGGGAATCGTGAAGTCGTGCTGAGCGGCGTCTATCCTACTTCCCGCGAAGACCGAAGCTACAAGGACAGCTATGAACGCGAACGCTGAGATGAAGAGGAATACTCCTCCTATCGCTAGCTGCCATCTGATCTCACTCATGTTTCCGAGAACGGCGTGGAAGTCGAAGAGCCTGTAAGTCGGCTCGGCGGTTCTCCTCGGAACTCCGGCGAGTCCAGCACGGTGCATCGCGTTCGACATGAAGGTCATTCCTATGAACCAGAGGTAGGGCTGAACCATGGCGAGACCCTTGAGGCTGAGATCCTTGCCCGTGAGCTGTGGGAAGAGCCAGTAGATGAGTCCCATCATCGTGAGCGTGACCGCACTACCGACTGTGAGATGGAAATGTCCGGGTACCCAGAGCGTGTTGTGAACGAGGTAGTTGAGGTTGAGCGCGGCGTTGACCATTCCGCTGAATCCACCCGCCGCGAAGAAGAGTCCGGCGAATGCCATCGCGGAGAACTGAGGCTTCTCCCACGGAAGTGCCTTGAGCCAGCCGAGTCTTCCGGTTCCGCCACGCTGTCTCGCTCCGTGCTCCATGCTCGCCACCGCGGTGAAGGCGGTGAGGAGGCTCGGGAGGAGGAGGAACATCGTGTTAGACATCACTACGTACTTGAAGCCGTTCGGAACACCCGGATCCATGTACTGATGGTGGAATCCGACGGGTGACGAAAGGAGAAGGAAGAGTATGAATACGACCCTTGCGAGCGGATCGCTGAAGAGACGTCCTCCCGACAGCTTCGGAAGTACGGTGTACCACGCGAGGTACGCGGGCATCAGCCAGAAGTAGACGATAGGATGCCCGGTCATCCAGAACAGGGTACGTGTCAGAAGCGGGTCGACCTGTGGTATGATCCCGAGCGACCACGGGAGGAGGAAGAAGAGAACCTCGATCGCGATACCGAGAGACGCGAGCTGCCAGAACATCATCGTCGTGACAGCGATAAACGTCTGGAGGGGTATGCGCTCGTCGGGGTTGTCCTTCTTCCAGTCCCAGAGTGCCGTGAAGTAGTCGAATCCGGCTAGCCAGCTCGCTATGACATACAGCGCTAGGCCTATGTAGAATATGGGATGTGCCTTGAGCGGGGCGTAGAAGGTGTAGAGGACGTCCGCCTGCATGTTGCCGAGTATCGGGACGTCACCCTTGATGAATCCCGCGAACATCGCTATCTCGGCGAGTATTATTCCGATCAGACCGAGTCTGATCCAGCCGCACGTGAACTTGGGATTACCGAGTGACCTGTCTAGGCTCCTCGGAACCGCCCACGTGAAAGTGCCGAGTATAGCGAGTATCGCCCAGAAGATCACCATGTTGACGCCGTGGATCGTCAGGTAGGTGTAGTAGTCTCCCGACGATATTATTCTTAGCTTATCTGTCCTGTGCAGCACCTGGAGAACGCCCATTATGGCTCCTATCCCCAGGGTGATTACTCCGACCACGAAGATTCGACGGACTGCCTTAGCCTCTGTAGGGAACTTGTCCTTGAAGAGTTCGTTCTGTCCTGTTGCCATACTTTATACCTCCGATGCGTTGAACTCCGACTTGGGAACCACGTTTAGCTTACCCTCCATCGTGTGGTGTCCCGAGCCGCAGTACTCGTTACATATTATGCCATACTCTCCAGGCTCTTCGAACCTTGTCGTCATCTTTCCTACCTGTCCGGGTATTACCATCGTGTTAACGTTAGTTCCGACTATCTCGAAGCCGTGTATGACGTCGGCGCTCGTGTAGTAGAACGTAATCTTCGAGTCGGTCGGTACTGTTATGGGCTGTGTCGTACCCGGCATAAAGAGGAACTGTCTCGCGAGGACGTTGACCTCGTAGTGGTTAGGTCCCACCTTATGTACACCGCGTCCCTGTGCCGAGAACCTCTCACTCTGTGTGACATTCGCGGGACTGATGGTTCCTCCGTTGTCACTCACCATCTTGATACCCGGACCGAGCGCGCCGTACGTAACGGTGGCTACGAGACCGACTATGAAGACGAGTGCGACCGCGAGCCATATTTTCTCATACTTGTGTATATCCATGTGTTATCACGCTCCTATTACTGAGGGTCTTCCGAGGAACTCCAGGAAGTACACCCAGATCCAGAGGAAGACCAGTATTAAGAAGTATATTGCTACGAGCGTTGCTGTGCCTGATGGCGTGAAGTCGTCGTGTCCCAGCTCGCGTTCGATCTCCTCCGAGCTCACGATACCACCCCCAAACTGTACTTGCGTCTGTGCAGCCGCATATCTAGTCTTTGACTAACTGATACTTAAATCCTCTAGTCTGTTTTCAGAGGCTGGGAAAAATGCTTAAGTATATGACACCCGACTCTAACTAGTAAACATGGTAAGTGCACGTATAGTGGCTGCACTCGCGCCAGTAGCTGCGGCTCTGTTAGGCATAGCATACGCAACAGGCACGTCGAGTCCTGCTACATACCTCTCGACAGTCAGCGTACTTCTCACGGGACTCAGCCTCTACCTGATGTTCGGTCCCACAGAGGCAGAGAAGAAGGGTCTCTCGACGCACTAAGATAAGACGAGAAGTGCGCTTTCTTCATAACCATAGCAGTCCTACCGAGAAAGCCTGATGCTAGGACTCACAATAGGGTCTGACGGCGTCGGCTTAGCGCTCTTCTTTCTCATAGGACTCCTGGGTGGTGCACACTGTCTAGGTATGTGTGGACCCCTCGTGATGCTGTACTCGTCGAGGATAGACGAGAAGAAGAGCCACGACGCTCTGACCTTCTACGAGATACGTCAGCACGCTCTGTTTAACCTCGGACGTACGGTTAGCTACGCCCTTATCGGTGCGGCGATGGGTGTTCTCGGCACCGTTTTCTTCTCGTTCGGCGAGATAGCCGACATAGGCGAGTGGTTTCAGGCAGCGACGGGTGTCGGAATAGGAGTTCTGATCGCAGTCTCAGGTGTGAGCTACGTCGTAGGAGGGTCGGGAGGAAGCTTCGACGTGACATCGACTACCGGAGGCGTCATAGGACGCGCACTCGGGGCTCTCAAGGAACGTATAGACGAGAGGGTACAGGGACCCGGCATACTCGTCTTAGGTATGTTACACGGTCTGCTTCCGTGTCCCATAATCTATCCCGCCTACTTCTACGCATTCGGAACGGGATCACCCGTCGAGGGCTTCGTATACCTCGCTGTTCTCGGACTCGGAACATTCCCGACACTCTTCGTCTACGGAACCTTCTTCCAGTCGCTCGGTGCCGAGAGACGCGCGAGCCTCCACAGGGTTCTCGGCGTCGTCTTCATAGTACTCGGATACATGACCTTCTCGATGGGTCTGAGCGCGATAGGTATCAGCCTCCCGAGCGTGATGCCGCCGTTCTATCAGCCTCTCCAGAGGTTCAGAAAGCTGTGTGAGCCGATTCTAAACTAAGCTAAAGGTGGTAATATCTCGAAAGTAAAGACAGAGACAGAAGAAGACTCCAACTCGTGTAGATGTACACTCTGTGACCTTCCGACTCCGGAGCCTCCGGTGACCGACGACGAGACGGAGGGCGAGTTCTGCTGCCGCGGCTGTCTCGAAGTCTACAAGGCTCTCGGAGACGTCGACCCCGACGAGGCGAGCGAAGAGCTAGTCGACGACGAGCCTGACGGTATCGAAGGAGCCGAGACCGAGTTCCTCTCTGTCGAGGGCATGCACTGTTCGGCGTGTGAGGCGTTCATAGAGTCGAACGCGGTCGAGAAGGAGGGAGTCAAGACAGCCGAGGCGAGCTACGCCACCGACATGGTGAAGATGAGCTACGACCCCGACGAGGTCACTCCCGACGATCTCCCCGGAGCCATAACCGGGATGGGGTACACGGCTCGGAGACAGGACGAGGAGGTCAGGGAAGACGAGAGGACGACACTCCTGGGACGTCTCTTGGTCGGAGGCTTCTTCGGAATGCTCGTGATGATGAGCTACGTCCTCTTCCTCTACCCCAAGTACCTCGGTCTCGACTCCCTCCTCTTGGAGAGCTTAGACACTAGCGCGGGAACCTACTTACTCGGGAATCTCTGGGTGATGACCTCGGTCGTCCTCTTCTACACGGGATTCCCGATACTCAGAGGGGCATACGTCAGCCTCAAGGCGGGACAGCCCAACATGGATCTCTTAGTCGCTCTCGCAGCCGTGAACGCTTACGTCTTCAGCAGTATCCGTCTCCTCTTAGGCGGCACAGACCTCTACTTCGACATCTCGGTTACTATCACACTCGCCGTAATGGTAGGCAACTACTACGAGGACACTGTGAAGAAGAGAGCGGTCGAGGGTCTCTCGGATCTCACCTCGATACAGGTCAACGAGGCGACTCTGAGGAGAGACGGCGACCAGGAGAAAGTAAACGTCGACGAACTCGAACCCGGCGACCAAGTCGTCGTCAAGCCGGGAGAGAGAATACCCGTCGACGGGGTCGTCTCCGAGGGGGTCGCGGCGGTAGACGAGTCGCTCATCACGGGGGAGTCGGTTCCCGTCACGAAGTCGGTGGGTGACGAGGTCGTCGGAGGTGCCGTAGTGACAGACGCAAGCCTCGTAGTCGAGGTCGGAGACGATGTCACGAGCACACTCGACAGACTCGTCAACCTACTCTGGGACATACAGTCGTCACGCACAGGCGTCCAGAGGCTCGCCGACAAGATAGCCGCCGTCTTCGTGCCTCTCGTCGTGACTATAGCCGTCGTCGTCTTCGTAGCCAACATCGTGATGAGATCGGCTCCGACCTCCGCCTTCCTGACGTCTCTCGCAGTACTCGTCGTCTCTTGTCCGTGTGCACTCGGTCTCGCCACGCCGCTCGCGGTCGCGTCGGGAGTACGTGAGTCACTCGACAAGGGAATAGTGATAGCAGACGGCTCCGTCTTCGAGGACGCGGACGAGGCGGACGTCGTAGCCTTCGACAAGACGGGTACTCTCACGACGGGAGAGATGACTGTCGCCGACGTCCACGCCGACAGCCCCGACGAGGTAGCCGAGAGGGCGTCGAGTGTAGAACAGTTCTCCGAACATCCGATAGCCGAGGCGGTCACCGAACACAGTAAGCCGAAGAGAGACGTCGAGGCGGACTCCTTCGAGCGTCACCCGGGCGAGGGGGTCAGCGGTGTCGTCGACACGGAGAGGGTCGCGGCGGGAAGCCAGGACCTCTTCGGAAGCCTCGGCTGGGAGATAAGGGACGAGGATAACAGCCGCGCCGACGAGGTCGAGAGTAACGGAAACGTCGCCGTATTCGTGGGATGGGACGGCGAGTCGAAGGGCGTCATAGAGATCGGAGACAGCCTCAGAGACGGCTGGAAGGACGTCCTCTCAGATCTGTCGGAGAGCCACGAGATAGTCGTCATAACCGGCGACTCGTCGGGCGACCGTCTGAGGAGACACGGCTTCATAGACGAGGTCTTCGCGGGAGTACCGCCGGAGGCTAAGGTCGAGACTGTCGAGAGACTCGACGGAACGAGCGTGATGGTCGGCGACGGAACCAACGACGCTCCCGCTCTCGCCACAGCCGACCTCGGAATAGGAATGGGAGGCGGAACCGCCGCGGCGACAGACGCAGCCGACGCCGTCGTGACGACTGACAGTCTCGAAGACCTCACGAGCATCTTCAGGATAACACGTTCGACACGGTCGAGGATAAGACAGAACCTGGGGTGGGCGTTCCTCTACAACATCATAGCCATACCCGTCGCCGCGCTCGGCTACATAAATCCGCTGTTCGCCGCGCTCGCTATGGCTGCTAGTTCGATAATAGTCGTGGTAAACTCGTCACGTTCGATGGACTGACTCAGCCGTGTCAGTCGCGGCTGTGAACCAGACGCGTCTCGAAGACGTAGTCGGAGTCGGCGTCTATCTCGACACAGACTCCCTCGAAGTCGGTGTGGTACTCACGTGTATTTCTGGCGTCAGACCTGACGTCTATCTCGACCTCGACGACGGATGCTTCGACTAGACGGTCGAGCTTACGGTAGGTCGTCGAAAGAGGTATTCCCGACTCGTCGGAGATCTCACCCGCTGTGAGACTCGACGGCGTGGCTCCTCCGTCGGTAGTCTCACGTATGACCGAGAGTATCTCACGGCAGTCGGGGTCGGTAAGAACATCGAGGACGTCCTGAACGCCTGCGCCTGTACGGCTGTAGTTGGGCATCCCGTTAAATGTAGAGTCGGCGGCGTAATGAGTTAAACGGTCAGTATATGGCTTTCAAGGCGCGTACCACAACACACGACACAACACACCGGTTGGCATAAGTCGTGAGAAGCCTTATCTGACCCAATGAAGAGAGTCCGAGTAAGAGGCATATACGCGACGGCACTTACGAAGCTGTTTCTCGACGAGGGACACGAGGTAGTAGACGTCTCGGAGGCGATAGACGGGAGGTTCGACGCCGACTTCGACGACGCGCGACCCGACGTCTCGGTCGAGACTACCTACGACTCACAGGGTCTGAGGCTGTCGGGAGACGGTGCCGACGAGGTAGCCGACACCGTCTCAGAGATTGGTGAAGACGTCTTCGTCTGGGAAGGAGCCGAGTCGGAGACAGAGATACACAACGCCGAGGTCGTGAGGACACGGAGAAGCGGTGCTGTAGTCTCATTACACGGAGGGGAGGGCTTTCTACCTTACTCGAACTCCGACGAACACATAGACGTGGGCGACAGGATAAGGGTAACTGTAGTCGACCCCGAGCCGCCGTGGTCACGCAGAAGGACCGAGGTCTCTGCGGGTATAGACGTCGAGGCGGAGAACGGCATACTCACGGTTTCGAGGGATGGATCGACGGAGTACGAGGGTCTCACAAGACGTGAGACCAACGAGGTTTCGAGGACGGCGGAGATGGTGGCTGCGTCACCTCCCGAAGGATGGGGAATGAGCTGGAAGTCGGAGGCGGCTGAGGCGGGGATAGAGGAGATACGCAACAGTATACGGAGATGCTCCGAGACGGCGGAGGAGATAGAGTCGGCAGTCTCGGAGGCTCCGAAGCCCGAGAACGCTTCGCCCCTTGAGATCTATGCCTCGGACTCCGAGACTGTCTGGATCTGGCTCGGACGTGACGCGCGTTTCGAACTCGACGCGGTTAGACACGAGGTCACGACGACCACCAAAGGACACCACAGGATAAAGGCAGGGTCGAGAGACGCGTCGACGGCGGTCGACTTCTTCGAGGCTGTTCACGGGAGACACGACGAGTTTCCGTTCGAGGGGATCGTCAAGGCGTTCGGACCCACAGAGGGCGACGAGGTCAACATCGTACACGGAAAGCCCGACGGCAGACGTATAGAGCTCGGAGACGCCGAGGTGGTATCCGTCGAATACGAGGATGAGTCCATCGTAGTCGAGAGACGGATGTCGGCAAGGGGAGACTACGACGAGCTTGACGTCGAGAAAGAGGAGGGAGACGTCGCAGTCACACGGTTCACCGAGGGAAGTCCCTACTATACGACCGTCTACAGAGACGAAGACGGCGACGAGAAGGGAACCTACGTCAATATCTCCACGGAGGTCGAGGTCTTCCCCGACAGGGTTAGATACGTCGATCTCCACGTCGACGTCGTGAGACGTAACGACGGGACGGTCGAGACAGTCGACGAGCCTCTTCTGCGCGAGTCGGTCGAGGAGGGACACGTCTCGGAGGAGTTAGCCGAGACAGCAGTCGAGGTCGCCGAGGAAGTAGAAGAGAAGATCAAAGACGGTGAAGAAGCCATACTGTAGTATGCGCGTGGTAAATATAGCCGAGGACGCTGAGGTGTTCACCTCGAACGCCTACCTCGTACTCGGTGACAGTAGTACCGACCTCGTAGACGTGGGCTCGTTTCCGGGAGCGACTGAGAAGATACGCGAGTACGCTGACGACATTGACTCCGTCTACCTCACACACGGACACTCCGACCATGTCGGTAACCTCGCCGAGGTAAGAGAGGAGTTCGACGCCGATCTCTACGCCTACGACTACTCGGGAGCCGAGGAAGTCGAAGACTGTGACGAGGTCGAGATAGGCGACGAGAGCTTCGAGGTCGTCTACACACCGGGGCACGCAGATGACCACGTGACTTTCGTGGGTGAGGAGACTGTCTTCAGCGGTGACGTCTTCGTCTACAACGACGGCGCGTACGACGACGGAAGCTTCGGCAGAACCGACATGGCGGGTCAGTCACGTGAGACTCTGATCGAGAGCCTGAGACGTGTGATCGACCGTCTTCCCGAGACCGCCGAAAGCCTCTATCCGGGACACGGCGACGAGTTCCACGGCGACATAAGTGAGGTAGTCGAGAGGGCACTCGAAAGAGCCGAGCGACGTGAGCCTAAGTACTAATGAGCCGACGGTAGATTCTTCGGCATCTTCTCAGGAGATCGAGACTTACGCTCTCGTCTGAGGTGTGTGCCTCGCCCCTCTCCGCCGCGCCACAGACTACACAGTCTGTGCCAGCGCGTGATAGCCAGCCTGCGTCTGTGGCGTGGGGCTTGACGACTGCGTCTGGATCTCGATCCGTCTCATCTGAGTCGGAGACTGCTTCGAGAACCGACGAGACGAAGTCGTCGTCGTCACACTCCATCGGTGGAACCTCCGAGACGAGGTCCGACTCCAGCCCCGAGACGGGTTCCAGACCCTCGGCAGTCGGCACGGTTCTCTCGTCGACCGTGAACCTACATGTCTCAGGTATGACGTTCGACGCGCCGTCAACGTTCGACTCGATACGTGTCACTGCGGCAGTTCCGGATACCTTCTCACCCGCGATCTCGACAGTCTCGAAGCCGTAGTTCCTTACCTCCTCGACGCCGGCGAGAGCCTCGTAGACAGCGTTGACAGCCTCGTCGGGCTGGCTAGCGTGTCCCGACTCTCCTCTCGCAGTCAGCTCCCACTCACGTCTTCCCCTGTGGGCGACTCCGACGTCGACGACCCCGGACGACGAGTAGCCCGTCGAGCCCTCGACGACGACAGCGCGGTCGGGTGAGACTCCGTTCTCTACTGCGTGTCTCGCGCCTATGCCGCCTTTCTCCTCTCCGACGAAGCTACACAGGAGAACCTCGGAGGACGGATCGGCGTCACCGAATCCGAGCATCGCGGCGGCGAGCGATCCCTTCATGTCGGCAGTCCCCCTGCCGTAGAGTCTTCCGTCTCTCTTATCGACGACGAAGCTTCCGTCCTCGACCTGACTCTCGTCAGGGGGCACGACGTCATGGTGTCCGACGAGTCCGAGGGACGGACTTCCCTCTCCCTTCCGAGCTATGACGTTTCCGACTGCGTCACGTTCTACTTCGGCGTCTGTCTCACGTCTGAGCCACGACTCGACTAAGTCGCCCGTCTCTTCCTCGCCGCAGTCGTCTCCAACACCGACGGTAACGAGACGTCTCGTGAGTCTCTCGACCTCGTCCATCTCGGTCTAACCCGCTTCTTCGACTGCGTCTTTTATCTCGTCGAAGTCGGGTAGTACGCTCGGATCGTCCGAGACCCATCTGTATACTACCTCTCGGTCGTCGATAACGAAGACGCTCCTCTTAGCTAAGCCGTGTAGCCCCGCGAGCTCCTCCATCCTGACGCCGTATTCGTCTATGACCTCCTTGTCGAAGTCACTGAGTAGAGGAAAGTTGAGATCGTTCTCGTCACGGAAGGCGTTGAGAGCGAAGGGCGTGTCGACGCTTACGCCGTAGACTTCGGCTCCGAGATCATCGAACTCCGAGAGCGAATCCCTCATCTCACACATCTCGTCGGTACAGACGGGTGTGAAAGCACCGGGGAAGAAGGCGAGGACGACAGTTCCGTCGGTGTCTTCGAGGTCGAACTCGCCGACATCTCCGTCAGCCATGGGTACTCTGAATCTCGGTGCTGTGTCTCCTTCTTGAGGCGGTGAGTCTGCCATACTCCCAAGACGAGCTACAGATACATAGGGTTAGGGTCGGTCAGTCCTTGAGTCCCCTCTTGAAGTCGACGACTACGCGGCGTATCAGAAGCCCGAGTATGAGAACGACTACGACGACTGTTCCTATCACGACGTAGTCGATGATGTTCATACTCCGTAGACGTCTCGGCGGAAGATAACTCTGTTGGGTCTTAGCCCGAGAGCTCTATGAGTGTCTCACGGCTTCGGCTTTCGAGACTCACGACCCCGCCCTCGTAGTCGCCGTCTTCTACTTCTATCTCGGCGTAGGTGGGAGGCGATCCCCGGGGACGCGTCGGACTTCCGGGGTTGAGAAGATCCACACTGCGAGACGAGAAAGACGGGGTGTGGGAGTGTCCGTAGACTACGAGGTCGGAGTCGGTCTCCATACCGGCGTACTCGAGTTCGTGTGACGACGAGATACGGTGTCCGTGGAGTACTCCAACGCGGAGCCCTTCGACCTCGAAGACACGTCTCCTCGGAAGGCTCGTCTTTAAGGCGTCGTCGTCGGCGTTTCCGTGTACAGCCACTAAGCTGTCGGAGTCGGAGACGAAGCCGTCGTAGACCTCCTCGGAGACGAAGTCGCCCGCGTGGACGACGTAGTCGGCGTCGTCGACCGGGACGGAGTGGTCGTACTCCCTGAGATGTGTGTCGGATGTGATGACTACCTTCTCCATACGTAGGGTTTTCCTCTCAAACAGTAAACCTAAACCTATTTCTCCGAAGGCGCACTACGCCTCCCGTGGAAGAGAAGCCCAAGCAAGAGAGCTTCGACCTCCGAGGTACTCTGTCGAGTCTCAGCGTGAGTGAGGGCGAGACACCCGACGGAGACACAGCTGTCGAGGTCGAGGGAGAGAGGCTATGTCTGAGGGGCGACTGGTCGGAGACCGCCGGGGTAGCCGAGGAGGGCGACGAGATACTCGTCACAGACGTAGCGAGAGACGGAAGAGGCGGATACACGACGACCACCGACTCGTACGTCGTCGTCGAGCCCGACTACCTCGTCAATGTCACGGATATCCGTTCGTGGGTCGAATGTCCGCGTCTCTACTACCTCAACAAGCTAACGGGAGTACCGCTTAAGTACGAGGTGATACGTGGTACTGTCGTACACAGAGTCTTCGGAGACCTTCTTAGGGGCGTCGATCTCGAAGACGCAGTCGAAGACAGGGTCGAGGAAGTCGGTCTCGAACTCGGTCTCCTCGGACGTGACGCGGGAGAGGTGAAACGGGAGGTCGAGGAGCACGCCCGCGGCATAGAGTCGTGGCTCGAACAGACAGCACTCGTCGACGACTCGTGGAGGAGCGAGAAGACGCTTCTGAGCGAGAAGTTCGGCATCAAGGGGAGATCCGACGCCGTGAGACGCGGAACCCCCGTCGAGCTAAAGACGGGGAAGAACAGTTCGGGAGACGCGCGGTTCAAGGACAAGGTACAGGCGGCTTCTTACTGTCTTCTTCTGAGGGAGAAGGGCAGAGAAGTCGACTCGGCGACAGTCCTCTACACGCGAAACGCCGCACGCAACGAGCCCGTCGCAAGAGACTTCCGTGTCACGAAGGGACTTCTCGACTTTGTGGTGAGGACGAGGAACGAGATAGCCGCCGCCGAGAAACGGAACAAGTCTCCGACGGGAGAGACGTCGAACCTGCGGTGTAGCTCGTGTTTCGAGCAAGACACATGTATGGTAGTCTCGGGAAAGCTCGACCAGGAGTCGAAGGCGGGTAAGATAGGCGAGCCGCTCCCCGAAAACGAGAGGGATTACTTCGAGGAGGTTACGTCGTTCATAGAGAAAGAGAGACAGTCGGTACACGACGAGTTCGCTAAGCTCTGGAGACAGTCTCCCGAGGAGAGGGCTGAAGACGACCGCGCGCTCGTCGACCTCAAACCCGTGGGAAAGTCGGAGGTAGGGGGTAAGTGGGAGCTAAGAGCCGAGAGACTCTCGGACGGCGTCTCGAAGATACGTGAGGGTGACACCGTATTAGCGAGCGACGGCGACCCTATACGTGGAGACGCCGAGATAGGACGTGTCGAGAGGCTCGGCGAGGAGGTCGTCGTGACCACAGACGAGCCCGTAGACCTCAGACGGATAGACGTCTATCCCTCGGAGATAAACGTCGACCGTCTCCTCAACTCCCTCCACGACTTCGTCCTCAAGTCGGAGCCGAGGAAGAAGAAGGTCTTTCTTGGAGACGCAGACCCCGGCTTCGACGACTCGTGGGAGGAGTACGTCCCGAACAACGAGAGACAGAACGAGGCTGTCAACCTGGGCGTCAACGCGCGTGACCTCGCTGTAATACACGGTCCTCCGGGGACGGGAAAGACCTACACGATAGCACATCTCGTGCGCGCTCTCGTGAGAGACGGTCAGAGGGTACTCGTCTCGGCACTCACCAACCGCGCCGTCGACAACGTACTCGAAGCAGTCGAGGAACAGGGCTACGACGGCTTCGTGCGTTTCGGCACCGAGTCGGGAGTCACAGACTCGATGACGGAGTACAGGGTAGAACACAGAGGAGACCCCGACGAGAGGGCGGAGGAGCTTCTACGTGCCGACGTCGTGGGGGCGACCACGTCGTCGTGTTCTTCGCGCGTTATGAGGGAACAGGAGTTCGACGTCGCAGTCGTCGACGAGGCGTCTCAGCTTACCGAACCCGAGACGCTCGCAGCCGTGAGCTTAGCCGAGAAGTTCGTCCTCGTAGGCGACCACCACCAGCTACCGCCCGTGACAGCCGACGGAGCACCCTCGGCTTTCGAACGTCTAACCGAGACGTACCCCGAGGCGACAGTGATGCTCGACCGCCAGTACAGGATGTCACAGAGGATACAGGCGTACTCGTCACGTGAGTTCTACGACGGAGGTCTTTATCCCGCACACCGCGAGGTGGCGGCACAGTCGCCCGAAGATATAGACGGTGTCGACCCCGGGAGTCTCCCCGACGAGATACAGAGTCCCGTCTCGTTCGTGAACGTCGAAGGCGAACAGGAAGGAAACACGAACACGGAAGAGGCGGACAAAGTAGCGCGTATCGTCGACGGTCTCTTAGACGCCGGCGTCGACGGTTCCGACATAGGTGTGATAGCCCCCTTCAGGGCACAGGTCGCCGCGATAAAACCCAGGGTAGACGGCTCGGTAGCAGTCGACACAGTCGACAGGTTCCAGGGTTCGAGCAAGGAAGTCGTCGTCGTCTCTTTCGTCGCGACGGGGAGCCTCGAAAGCCCAGTCTTCGATGACTACAGACGTCTCAACGTAGCTCTGACACGTGCGAAGAAGTCGCTCGTCCTAGTCGGCGACGAGTCGGCTCTGCGTGACGACGGTCTCTACTCACGCATGGTCGAGTGGGCGGACAGGTCTTACTCAGATTAATAGGTCTCAGACTCCGTACCGTAATTCTTATTATATCTGTAGAGTAATTTAATATAAAATGAGATCGAGACTCGGATACATAGGACTCGTAAGCCTTGTGGCTCTGTCGGCTCTCGGAGCCGCGAGCGGGATGTGGAAGCTGATAGGAATTTCGTGGGTAGCCTTCGGAATAATGGTGGTCGGCGGCTTCATATCCGAGAGGAGCGACACCACAGATCCCATGAACTTGGTCTGGGGTTATGGGCTCTCAGGAGGAGCGATGGTCACGAGTGCGTCGATATTCCTTGTCTCGTCGGCTATAAACCACGACCCCATCTACGGAGGTATCGGAATTGCCTCCGGAATAATCGGCGGCTACGCGGGGCACAACATAAGACACAGGCTCGCCCACGTCGACCTACCCGTCGAACGCACTACAGCAGAGATCTCGGTGCATTCGGTCTCGGCGGGCGTCATAATAGGCATAGTCTACGGAAACATGCCGTCCCTCGGACCTCTCCTGGGTCTCTCGATAGTCTCACACAAGGGTCCCGCGGGGTATGCGGTCGCCCACCGTCTGAGGGAGGCGGATCTCCCAGTCTCGGCTCTGATGCTTCCGGCGTCGGGGGTCGGAATAGCCGGAATAATATCGGGCTTTCTCAGTCTGCCTAACATACCCGAGGTAAACGGTCTCGTCTTCGGCTTCGCCTCGGGGATATTCCTACACGCAGCGATGGACTTCCTCCCACCGTGTGAGACGGAGGGCGAGATATACGAGGTCGCCGCAGCACGCGGAAAGGGACACGAGTACCTCGACAAGCTACGTGACCACGCCCTGATAAGCACAGTTATAGGAGGAGTCGTCGTCCTACTCGGACGTCTCGTCTTAGGCTAAATCTTATCGACTTCCACTTCTAACCTCTATCTTGACGCGCCCGCTCGTGGCTGACCTCAGACGGTCGTAGAGTTCCTCGGTCGACTCAACGGGGACGCGAACCTCGAAGGTCACCGTCTCGGCGTACTCGGCTTCGTAGTCGGAGTCGAACCCCGACGAGTCGAGAACAGAGTTGACGTCTCCCAAGTCGTCGTATCCGACCTCAACGACGGCTGTCTGACGCGGCTTTTCGTCGACTGTGTCGGCTTTTTCGAGACTGTCCTTGACTGCCTTGGTGTACGCCCTCACGAGACCGCCGTATCCTAACTTGGTTCCTCCGTAGTACCTCGTGACCACAGCGACGACGTTACGTAGATCCTCTTTTTGGAGGACGTTGAGGACGGGCTTTCCCGCAGAACCCGAGGGCTCGCCGTCGTCGTCGTACTTCTCACGGACGGGATCGTTCGGATCGACACGGTACGCCGAGACGTTGTGTGTCGCGTCGGGATGTCTCTCCTCGACCGTCTCGACGAACTCCTCGGCGGAGTCGACAGTCTCGGCACGCGAGACGTGTCCTATGAACTCCGATCCGTCCACCTCGAAAGACGAGGCGACCGTGTCGTCTCCTACCGTCGTGTAGGTCATCTTTTCTTTATTTCGAGGCTTCGAACTAAGATCTGTCCGTTCACACGACGGACAAGTCTTAATATAATACGCTCGTAATACTCTGGTATGTCTAACGCCGACGCCAACCCAGACCGAGGGGATCCCGAGATGACGACTATTACCTTGAAGATTCCTCAGGCTTTTCTCGACGACCTCGATGCGACTTGGCGCGCTGAGGACTTCCCGTCACGGAGTGAGTTCATACGTTGGGCACTCCGTGACGCTGTGATGCATCCCGAGTTCTCACGCGCAGGCTGGAAAGACATCGCTCTCAGCGAACACCAGCGACGAACCGGGGAAGGACATACCTACAGTAGCGACGAAATCCGGGGCGAAACCGACGGTTCAGATGACACCGAGTGAGAACTGGGAATGGAGCTTACAAGCCGGGCGACGACTGATGGTGTTAAAACCGAAGACATTTGACCCTCGCGCGACTATGTCAAACATACCCACGTTATTATGAACGAAGTACGTCTAGAAGTCGAGAAGGCATACCCTAACGACTCGGGGAGAGGAATTGCTCGTCTCGATCCGGATACTCTGCTACATCTCAAGCTAAGCCCGGGAGACATAATCGAGATAGAGGGCAACGACACCACGGCGGCGAAGGTCTGGCGTGCCGACCGTCAGGACTGGAACACCGACTCGGTACGTATAGACGGATTCACGCGTCAGAACGCCGACGTCGGCATAGGTGAGCGTGTCAGTATACGTAAGGCTGAGACGGAGGACGCCGACAAGGTGGTTCTCGCGCCGCCCGAGGAAGCGAGTGTCCAGTTCGGAAGCGACGCCTCGGGGATGGTGAAGAGACAGATACTCAAACGTCCCGTCGTTGAGGACGACGTAGTTCCGGTTATGAGCTCGACGAACCATCCCTTCATGAGCTCGCCGGGGCAGGCTGTCCCTCTCATAGCCGTCGAGACGGAGCCCGAAGGTATCGTGATGATCACCGAGGACACCGAGATAGAGCTGAGGGAGAAGCCCGTCCACGGATTCGAGTCGCGCGCGAGCGGAATCACCTACGAGGACATAGGAGGTCTGAGCGAGGAGATACAGCGCGTGAGGGAGATGATAGAGCTCCCGATGAAACATCCTCAGATATTCCAGAAGCTCGGAGTCGAGCCGCCGAAGGGTGTTTTACTACACGGTCCGCCGGGTACCGGAAAGACACTGATGGCGAAGGCTGTCGCCAACGAGACGGGCGCGGAGTTCTTCTCGATAGCGGGACCCGAGATAATCTCGAAGTACTACGGTGAGTCGGAACAGCAGCTAAGAGAGATATTCGAGGAGGCGCGCGAGGAGTCGCCCTCGATAATCTTCATAGACGAACTCGACTCGATAGCCCCGAAGAGGGAGGAGGTCACGGGAGAGGTCGAGAGACGTGTCGTCGCACAGCTTCTCACGATGATGGACGGCTTAGAGGAGAGGGGACAGGTAGTCGTGATAGGAGCGACCAACCGTGTCGACTCGATAGACCCCGCTCTCCGACGTCCCGGAAGGTTCGACCGTGAGATAGAGATCGGAGTCCCGGGACACGAGGACAGGAAGGAGATACTCCAGATACATACCCGGGGAATGCCTCTCTCCGACGACTTCGACCTCGACGAGTTCGCCGACGACACACACGGCTTCGTAGGGGCGGACATAGAGTCTCTCGCGAAGGAGGGCGCGATGAAGTCACTCCGGCGTTACCTCCCCAAGATAGACCTCGAAGCCGAGGAGCTCCCTCCCGAGCTCATAGACAGGATGGTCGTCAAGTCCGACGACTTCAAGGGCGCGCTCAAGGAGATAGAGCCGAGTGCGATGAGGGAGGTGATGGTCGAGCTTCCCGAGGTGACGTGGGATCAGGTCGGAGGTCTCCAGGAACCGAGAAGGGAGGTCAAGGAGGCTATAGAGTGGCCTCTCAACTCGCCCGAGAAGTTCGAGAGGATGGGTATCAACCCGCCGAAGGGGATTCTCCTCTACGGACCGCCCGGTACGGGTAAGACACTCATAGCGAAGGCTGTCGCCAACGAGACGGGGGCGAACTTCATCTCGGTACGGGGTCCTCAGCTACTCTCGAAATGGGTGGGTGAGTCGGAGAAGGCTATACGTCAGACATTCAGGAAGGCACGCCAGGTAGCACCGTGTGTCATCTTCTTCGACGAACTCGACTCGCTCGCGCCGTCGCGTCAGACCGACACGGGCACCAAGGTCAGCGAACGCGTCGTCAACCAGCTTCTGACGGAGCTCGACGGACTCGAAGAGCTTGAGGACGTCATGGTGATCGCGGCTACCAACCGTCCCGACATGATCGATCCCGCGCTACTGCGGTCGGGGAGGTTCGACAGGCTCGTACTCCTCGGATCGCCCGACGCCGACGGAAGGAAGGAGATCTTCAACATACACACACGCGACTCTCCGCTCTCCGACGACGTCGACCTCGAAGATCTCGCGGGACTCACCGACGGATACGTGGGTAGTGACATAGAGGCGATAGCGAGGGAGGCGGCACTCATAGCACTCCGTGAGGACGAGGAAGCCGAGGAGATAAAGATGGAGCACTTCCGCGAGGCACTCAACAAGGTACGTCCGACGATCACCGACGACATACGTGAGTACTACGAACAGATGAAGGAGGAGTTCGAGGGTAGCAAGCAGGCAGTGACGGGAAGACGTGAGTCTCAGATCGGCTTCCGGTAGGCTACTGTAGTACGCGGCTTATCGGTATTCTTTTATCCCATACGGCTCTATCTGTTAACGCAAGTGGCCGGGATGGGGTAGTGGTTATCCTTTGGCCCTGTGGAGGCCAAGACCCGGGTTCAATTCTCGGTCCCGGCCCTTTGATTTGTGAAGTCGAATACTACTCCTGTGGGTTCTGGGTACTGATACCCTGAGCCTCGGCTACTCTGTTCAGCTCTCTGTCCGCGGATACGAACCATAGGTCTTCTCGATTCACTGTCAGTGCTGCAGAGAGCTGTAGACTATCGAGTGTTCTGAGATCCTCTGTAAGAATTAGACTAAACGAATACTCTGTAAGAGACTCTTCGAGAGGTAATATGAGGAAGTTTTCGAGAGCTTCCTCGAAAAAGGCAGAGAGTAGTTGATTCATT
>JAXIOF010000096.1 GCA_034190545.1 Candidatus Afararchaeum irisae
GCTTCAACCCCACAAGGGTTCATCTGTAACCATGCGCTCTAGCCCTTCTATAGCGCTGGATTATAGACTGTGTTCATCCACTATATAACCATCGACCCCCAATAACGTTCAAACCCCCCGGGGTCGATGGAAATAGAAATAGTCACTTTTTCCTCAGACCCAGTCCGCTCTCGATAGAATACAGATCACTCCCTCTAGAGTCGACTACGTCAAACTCATCTATATCGTAACCATCGGCTTCGGGAAGGTCTTCAAGCTCTTCGGGTGGTATAGAAGCAAACAGGTACTTGAGTTCATCAAACGCTTCTTTCGCGTCCTCGTATTCATACTCCCCTTCCTGCTTCTCAAGGTACTCGTTTAACCTCCGCTCGTCTTCATCCGAGGTTAGTACAAGGCAGTCTTCGTTTTTACTATCAACTAACGACTCCTCTCGAAGATTCTCTGCATTTCCTTCATACATATCCTGGACAAGCTCGTCGTTCTCGTCTGAAGTATCATCCGCAGAATGAAGCTCATCGTAATATCCCTGTACAACATCAGTAATCATGACTGACTCAGGTATTTCTCCCCCCGCTATATCTTCTCCAGACAGAGTCTGTCTTATAGAAGATCTCGAAGGAATGAGTAGATCCCTCGAATTAGTATCAGCGTAAATCTTTGAGGGAATGTAGTCGTCATACTCAAGCTGCCATACAACTACTGTTCCCATATCACCCTCGAACGACCTATTACACCGTCCAGCAGCTTGAACCAGAGAGGGAACCGGGGCAAAGTCACGGTAGACTCTGTTGAAACTGATATCTACACCCGCCTCGACTAACTGAGTAGCCGAGACGAAAAACGTCGTACCGTCGAACTCGGTCTTCTTCTCGGGGTTTACTATTCTTCGGGCTGCTTCTACGAGTATACTTCTATCACAAGGGCGTAATGCAGCGGATAGACCCATTACACAGACGGAGTCTTCAATATTCGATTCCGACGCGACAAAGGACAAGAACTCCGAAGCTATCTTTGAAATATCGTCTCCTCTCCCCTGAATAGAAGATAGAATCCTATCTGTATTCACTCTGTAGAAGTCCTGAAGATAGGAACCGAGCCTTACCACTTCACTCCCATTCTGTATAGCTTTAGATGAGATCTCGTCAGATAGAGCTGCTGCGGATCTTACGGAGTTATTTACAGCAAGGATATTCTCGCCTTTCTCTGTCTTTTCGTCTATATCTATCAGCCTTCCAGCGGCTTCGGGGGTGGAGAGAGGCTCCCCCTCCGAGTCCCCCTCTATAACTGAACTATCGATCCGGAACCTTACCCTCTCGTTTTCTTCTAAGAAACCGAAACATCGGTCACTCGGAGCTATTTCGATGGGGTCTATTTCGACATTGAATTCATCGATGAACTGAGGCTGCGTAGCTGTCATAAGAACTACAGTAGCGTCGTATTCCTCTACCAGAATAGTCGTAAGCTGGCTGATCAAATGCCACCATCTATGAGGAATTGCCTGAGGCTCGTCTATTACTATGACAGAGTTCTGTAGTGAAGGTAGCTTGATGGACTGTAGATTCGTAGGGCTTGCGAGACTCTCAAAAAGCTGTACGAAGGTGGTAAGGACTAGACCTGCCTGCCAAGATTCTCCGTATAACGCTTCTGTACCATCCGATACTTCCTCGTCTTCTATACTCGTACGAGTGTCTGCAAGATGATGATGTATAGTGTACTTATTCGAGTCAGGCTCTACCTCTAATCTATTCAGGACTTCCTCGTGAACCTGATCGATAACAGTGGTATAAGGCAAGGCGTATACTACCCTACCGCCCTTCTCCTCCGCGAGTTTTAGAGCCCCTTCGAGACCAGCAAATGTCTTTCCGAATCCAGTAGGAAGGGTGAGTTTGAAGACTGATTTACCCGACTCCGTTTTTTCTATCAGAGACTCAGAACTAGATTTGCGGGCTTCAGTTCGTAGATCATTCAACTCACGAATTATACCTGAGGCTTTGTTCTCGAAAGATATTTTCCCATAGTCAGGAAGGGGATCGTCACTATCTATGGGTACTCCAGCAGCCGCGAGTTTATCCGCACAGTTGAGTGTAGAAGCGAGTTGAAGGACGAACGGGTAAAATTTATCTGGGTTTTGCGGTGGACGATACCCCCCTTCGGGAAGTAGATTTATCAAATCCTCTACCCCCTCGAAGGATATGTCACGAAGGGATAGGTTTCCGTCTGTTGTTTCTCTAAGCCACTCATCTGTTAGCTCTGGAGAGTTATCCTCTATATTATGGATCTGTTTCGGAATATGCCTGAGACTATTTTGAGTTTGAGTACGGCATCTAGCATGTAGCGAGTATGCGTCTTTGAGGTTCGGTAAGTCCCCGTGGTGGTATCTGACTGCATAGAATCCTGCAAGCGCGACGCCTCTGGAGAAGCCCTGGGATCTTAGAGCCTCGTAGGTGAAATACGCACTGACCTTGGCGTGGTATCTTAATTTATCTCGAAAATCTGTCGGCTCGTCTCTGTTATTAACATACGACTGGAACCACGAGGTCATCTTACCTATATCGTGAAGACGAGCTATAGTCGAGTTTATCTCGGAGTACTTTCCCCCATACGGGGTCTCTCTCGGAGGAGAAATAGCTATAGCGTTGTCCTCGACATCGGTTAAGTGGTCACAGAGTCCTTCTCCAGGACGTGCAAGAAAATTCTCCCATTCTTCATTTTCACATCTATCTCTACTCATCTTAGCTTAGTAGAAGCAGACTTGACTCCCATCTGTCAGGTATGCATCGACTCCCGATACTTCTATACTACCTCCGTCCTTCGGATATGCATATGAAACGAAGCCAGTCGTCTTCCTACCTCTCCCTTCTGAGGACATGTAACCCGGGGATCTCTCCATAGAATAGGAAACCGACGCTTTCGGCATTATCTTGTTTTCTGGTACCACGGAATCTATCTCTTCGACGTCCTCTAAGGGCTCTACTTCGGATACAGTCGGGTTCTCGATCTCTGCTAGACACTCAGTTTTACCGAGAGAGGGAGTGTAGACAGGCTGTGTGACTCCATCTTCTACTCCAAGTCTGTCTTTGAGCTCTTCTCGGATTTCTTCTTGGTCATCGTCTAATACTACATGGATCCTGTACTTGGGATCACGAATGTACTCGAACGACCGTCGTTTGCGTTCCTCTTCTGTCTTTATGACTGTTTTACCGCTGACGTTCTCAGCAGTAGTTATATCACCGCTTGCTGTTGGCAGGGTAAGCATCGGAACCTGCATAGTCCTTACCTCGGAGAGGAGTTCGACGGACATAGCGGAGTTCTCTGGGGAGAACACCTCGTAGTAGGAGTCACGCGGGAGACCCAGCATCGCGGCTATCAGACCCGCGGCAGTCGTCCGAGGTATGACTCTATAGGTCTGCTTGTCGTTCGTTGTGTCTATCCGCCGAAAGTGAGCCCAGTTACCTGATACGGTAAACGAGATGCACTCTCGGTCTTCGACATCCAGGTCTGTCATTTAGTTTCACCGTGGTAGATTACGAATCACCATACGGTTCTACTATATCCACACTTTCCTCACCAACTGTATCTTTCAGTTCTTCGTAGAACCCTTCGTTATCTACTTCCTCACCGTCTATGTCGAAGGTCACGTACTTGTCTACGCAAACGTGAACCTCGTCTAAGTGGTCTTTGTCCTCTTCGAGCTCCTCGAAGAGATCGTCTACATTTAGCGTGACGTCTGTTATATTGCGGTACTCTGACCCGTCTGTTTCTCCTTCGTCATTTCTCTTAACGCCGTCGTCAAGACGTCCCGGGTGATAGTCGTCTGTCTCGTATTCAGCCCTAAGATAGAGACGAGGCTGATGCCCCATCTTAGACCGAGTCAGAGTCTGGTTTGCTATAGACCTCCAGATCACCGAGTCGAGCCTCTCTACGTCTTCTGATGTGAGCTTTGTATCCTCCGCAGCGTTCTCATTGACCACTCCGTGGAACTTAATGAGAGCGTACTCGAGGCGGTTATCTGTCGCAAAAGTACCTTGCTCGGCTTCCTCTCCCGTAGAGACTACAGTCGAAAGCTGTTTTGTCTCCGTCTTCGGGGATACAGTATGCATACTACGACCGTGTTCGAACTGAACTGATCCGATGAACTGACCGGGGAAATCGTCTCCGAGCTTGTCTTGGAAGTCACTGGAGAACGAACAGGTAGCTCCGAAGTACCTGACATCCGCCGCATTATTTAGGAATGCCTCGGCTGCGTCTTCTGCGGACATCTCTTCAACATCCTCGTCATCTGTATCAGTAACTCTCTTGAAGAGACCCTCTCTCTCAGGAACGTCTTCACCAGGGGACTTCGACGGATTTCTTATGTATATCCCATGTCCATCGTCATCGAGTTGATCACGGATGAAGCGTTTTAGACGTACGTCCGTGACTACTGCTTCCCCAGTCATCTCGTCTATGCGGGGTTTATCATTCGCCGATAGCGGGTTTCCATTCGGGTTGCAGTCCTCTGCGTCGTACAAAAAAACGATCTCTGAGCGATTCTCTATTGTCATTTTTATTCTTCCTCCTCGTTGTTGTCGTTGTCGTTATCTTGTAGCGAAGTATCTTGATTTCCGTAGGTTATACCAAGCGCGTAGAGCCACTGAAGCTCGTTCTGTGAGAAGTTCCAGCTACTCGGGTCTTCGGAGAGCATCAGATCCGGTAGAGGGTTCGTATACCTCGCATTCATGCCGGACGACGTTTGCTCGTCAGCTTCGATATACGTGTTATTCATCTGGATGACTTCGTTTGTTACCTCCTTGATAGACTGTTTGGTTAGGTAGTCTATCGGGTACCGACGTACCAACGTCGAAGAGACATTGTTTTTACGCTGATATGCGCTTATCCTGCCTACTAATCCTCCGAGTAGGAAGACTGCCTGCTTCCGGTTGTCATCTAATACCGGGTGGTTAGCGATGAAATCGTCTAAACGTTCAGCGCGTGATTCGTACTCTCTATCTTGAGGGACTATATCCTCGGTTTCTTGCTGTGACACGTTTTCTACCTCCAGTTTTTTCGGTCTGTTATCTTCCATAACTCCGCTTCTTTCGAGAGCACGGAGTTGAGTGTACTGTTCTATCACTGCCCACAATGGGATGTTCCGACGAGAGTCATCACCGAACGACGACCTCTGTATCTGTACTATACGGTTGAGATACTCCTCGAAGAGCTCATCGTAGGAGATCGTCTCGCCGGTTAGAAAGCTACGTAGTCTGCGGGCTCTA
Source organism: Candidatus Afararchaeum irisae (assembly GCA_034190545.1). Classification (NCBI taxonomy): domain Archaea; kingdom Methanobacteriati; phylum Methanobacteriota; class Halobacteria; order Halorutilales; family Halorutilaceae; genus Afararchaeum (SeqCode); species Afararchaeum irisae (SeqCode). The sequence continues at coordinate 5,256 of JAXIOF010000096.1, forward strand.
ATATCGTCTATATCACCTGCTTTCGGCTGACCCGATGCTTCCTCACTGTTTAATGTCGGCTCTGTAGTTTGGTCGAAGTAAGTCCCGAAAAGGGCTAACCTCCGCAAGGTACCTTCCCTGTTGAGGAGAGAGGAACTCGATTCCTCAACGATATTACTGAATATCCCCTCTCTGCCGAACTCGTCTTCGTTTAAGACGCTAAGGTGGGCGTCTTCGAGTTCACCTGGTCGGTACGTGGCTTCGGGAGACATAGACTCGAAGTATATCCTGTTCGGATTTCCCGAGACATAGAACACAGTAGCGAAACGCACGTCCTCGTAGGCTTCGGCTGAACTACCCCATTCATCACCTGTTTCTGAGCTTTGAGTAGCAACGTCTATATCCCGGTACAGATCTTCGACCCTCTCCTCGAACTCCTCCTCATCAGCTTCCCGAAGTTCGTTGAAAACATTCTCTACGAACCAGTCTACTGTTTCGGGGGTCGTATTTTCCGGGTGGCTTGATAGATATGGGAGTATGTATAGCCGACGTCCTTCCCCTAGGGCTCTATAGAATTCATCAAACAGACTAGTAGCCGTCGCTATATCCGCGGCGGTCTCATGGGTTATAGGTCTACTACGCCAAGCAGAGGCTCCATCAGCGGGTACATCAGGGAAATGCTCCCGCTGCTTCTTTCCATACATACTCAGCAATCCCGTCGAGCCACCCGTGACATCCTTTTCCTCTCCTGTGACGTATCCGACACCTTCTCCTTTAGCGTCTTCAACAGACGTGTTCTCGAGGCGTTCGGCTTTCTGCTTGACCATCACTTCATTCAAGGCGGGGATCTCTCCCGGGTATTTGTACTCGTCGCTATCTGGTAGTTTTACTCTTACCGTTACGAAGACCTCGTGTTCCTCGTCTTCCTCGTCAGTGTCGAGGGGGAACTCATCGACCAGTCGACTCATCTTCTCTTCGTCTTCCCCGAGTTTGGATAGGGCTTCAACCACCCAAGCATCTTCGACCGAGTCTTCTTCTATTACTTCTTCGGCTGCCTCACTCTGTGCCCATCCTGTAAAGCGGTCTTGGATGTTATTGGTTCCCCAGGCATCGTCTCTTCTTCCGGAGAGGTGGTAGGGAGATGCTGATTTGTGAGTGGTGATCGAGTAGTCCGTCATACTACTCGTCTTATTTGCTGGGTACGAGTGACCAAGCTTGAACCGACTCGACTCATCGATAGTCCGTAGCTCGACTGGATTTTCGTTATCGAGCTTAGGATTATCCGGATCACTCAGATCCACGTTTGCGGCGAGTACGTTGTCATCCTCTCCGTACAGGTCGCTCTTCTCCATCGGCGTCAGGAAGCTGAGGTACTTCGGATCGAGATCGAAGTCCAAGTCTCCTGAGGTCACCGTATGGTACCAGTCCATAGCCGCGTATTGTACGGCTACATCGTAGAGAGACGCGACGCGACGCGAAGGAAGCCTACCGAGTACCTCTAACGCCGGGCTGTCTTCTTCCTCGTCTTGGTTTTGGTCTCCGTCTCTGTTTTCAGTCTCTACACTCATGGATTTCTTATATTACAGAACCCCAGTCCGTATCCGTTTCTTCCGCCTATTCCTGTGTCGAGAGCCAGGTTCAGATGCCTACGGTGATCCTCGTTACTCACCTCGTACTCAAACCTCCATTTGCTGAGTATGACGTCTATGGTTTTTCCTGTCGTTACTGTCAGAGGAAGTGAATACGTCTTTATGAGTTCGTAGCTCTCGAAGAGCTGTTCGTCTGTCTCTGTCACTCCGGGTAGATAGTCAGAGGCGAACAGGTCATGTTTGTGTTGTAGGTTGTCTTGTATTGCGTCCTTGAACGGTTTGATACCGTGTTCTTTTCGCCAGTATGTAGGAGTGTCACCGTGGTTCTCGTCTGTTTCTATTCCGTACTCCTCACGGTGTTTTTCGTATAGTCGGACGACCGTACCGGTTGCAGTCTCTATAACTCCCTCAGACCCTGGCTCACCTACATCAACCTCAAGAGCGGATAGATCTGTGACCTTGAAGGACATCTCGCCGATGTTGAACTCGGGGTTTTTCTGAACGTCTTCAGCGATATAGGTGAGTGACTCTTCTTCAGGTGAGGAAACTAGGAGTTGGCGTTCTTCTCCTTCGTCTAAGTCTCCCCACGGGAATATGTTTGAGAAGGTAATTCCTGCTGGATCGTTGGTGTCGTGTCTGCTGTCGAAAGGTGTGTTCCGGAGAGCTTGCCAGATACGCCCTCGGAGTTTGTTATGATAGGTAGTATCGTAGACAGAGTTAGACTGGGATTCGATATTGAGTAGGAGTCGCATTATACTACGAGACTACCATTCTGGATAGGAGATAATAATAGTTAGGGCGAGAGTGGTGATCCATCGACCCCCAGGAGTTTGAACGTTATTGGGGGTCGATGGTTATAT
>JAXIOF010000097.1 GCA_034190545.1 Candidatus Afararchaeum irisae
TCACGGTGAGAGACATCTCTACCAAAAAAGGGATAACTCCTGCTATCCGAATACACATAATAGACGAACTGTCTCGAGTATTGGAGTACGATCGACTTGGTCTGACTCCCGACGAAAGGCAGTCATTCCTCGAGATAGTAGTCACCGAGTTTCACGTTGTGAGACCCGATCCAGGTCTCGATATCGACGCAGTCGACGACCCCGATGACAGTGTGTTCTTGGAGTGTGCTGTCTCAGTCGACGTGGACTATGTTATTTCGGGAGACAGACATCTTCTGGATCTCACGGAGTACGACGGTATCCCTATCTTAACTCCTGACGACTTTCTAAAAAGAGACGTCTGATTCTACGCCGACTGCCATTTCTGTATCCTGTCAGCCGAGACGCCGTCGACCTTCTCGGCTAGCTCCTCGGGGTCTGCCTCCTTGAGGTCGTCGACCTCCTCTATTCCGGCGTCGTTGAGCTTCTCCTCTGTCACGTCGCCTATCCCCTTTATCGCCTGGAGACCCTTGTCCTTCTCCTGCTGTTTCTTGTAGTTCTCGTAGTTACAGATAGGACAGCCGAGCTCCCACGGCTCGCTTCCCGAGTGTATCACCATCTCGGGGAGGTCGTGTTCGTCACAGATCTCGTCGGTGATCTCGAGGTCGCCACGTCTCGGTAGAGGGAGTGAGTAGTCACAGTCGGGGTACCGCGTACAGCCCACGAGACGTCCTCCGCTTCTCGTGCGTTTGACCGCTAACTCTCCGCCCTCGTCGTCTCCACATTCGGGACAGTCGCCGATCACCGTCTCCTCGTCGTCCTCCGCTTCCTCCTCCTTACATATAGGACAGCCGTGTATATGTGTCGAACGTCCCGCGAGCATCTTGACCTTCTGGAGCCCGTGTTCGTCACACTCGTCGTCGACTAAGACGGGGTCGCCCTTGTTCGGAAGCGGGTAGGTGTTCTCACAGTCGGGGTAGGCGTCACAGCCTATGAACTGGCTTCCGCCTCTCGTCCTTCTTATCACGAGGTCTCCGCCACACTCGGGACAGTCTCCGAGTGTCCTGTCCTCCTTGAGACCCTCACGGAGAGACTCGCCTATCTCCTCCTCCTTCTCCTCGAGTATCTCGAAGATCCTTTCGAGCATCTCGCGTGACTCCTCCATGACCTCTTCCTCCGAGATCTCCCCTTCGGCTATCCTCTCCATGTCCTTCTCAAGACGTCTCGTCATCTCGGGATCTGTGACTACGTCTGCGTACTCCTCCATCGCCTCTATCACGGCGCGCGCGAGACCCGTCGGACGCGGCGGATCTTCCTCTATGTAGCCGCGGTCGTAGAGTTTCTGTATCGTATTGTGGCGTGTACTCTTCGTCCCGACCCCCATCTCCTCCATCTTCTCGACGAGACGTGACTGACCGTACCTCTTCGGGGGCTGTGTCTCCTTCTCCTCGATCTCCGAGTCTACGACACTGACTGTGTCGCCGGCTTCGAGGTCAGGGAGGCTCGTCTCCTCAGTCGAGAAGTAGGGGTAGTAGGCGTGGTAGCCCTCCTCTATGAGACGTTTTCCGTTCGCCTTGAAGCTCTCGCCGTCGATATCGAAGACAGCCTTGACGTGTTCCCATTTCGCAGCGTCGGCGAGAGTTGCGAAGAACCGTCTCACGACTAGCTCGTATATCTTCCACTCGGCGTCGTTGAGCTCGTCACGTGAGGCGAGCGAAGTGGGATATATCGGGGGATGGTCTGTCGTCTCCTTGTCTCCCGACGTCGGCGTCGGGTCGCTCGCGAGTAGCTCCTCGGCGTCGTCGGAGAAGTCGTCGTGGTTGGCGAGGACTTCTAGGACGCCGTCGATCTCCACCTCGTCGGGGTAGACGGTGTTGTCAGTCCTCGGATAAGAGATGAAACCGTTGGTGTAGAGATCCTCGGCTATGCTCATTGCGTTCGAAGCCGAGAAGCCTATCGCGCCCGCCGCACGTATGAACTGGGTCGTGTCGAAGGGCGTAGGAGGATAGTCGTTTCTCGTACGCGTGTTGACCGAGTCGACTACCGCCTCTTCGGCGTCGGAGACCTTCGAGTAGACCTCGTCGGCGGCGTCGGAGTCCCAGATCCTCTCTTGCTCCTTCCCGTCCTCCTTGTAGAAGTACTGCGACTCGACCTCCTCGTCTCCCTCGTCAGACGGATCGACGTCGGCGTATATCTCCCAGTAAGGATCGGGGTCGAACTCCTCTATCTCCTTCTCCTTGTCGACGAGTATCTTGAGAGTCGGAGACTGAACCCTACCCACCGACAGGAATGCGTTCCCGAGACGGTTTGACGCCAGAGAGATGTACCGTGTCAGAGCCGCGCCCCAGATGAGGTCGATAATCTGGCGCGCCTCACCCGCCGCAGCGAGGTCGTCGTCTATCTCCCCGGGGTTCGAGAAGGCGTCCCTTATCTCACCCGGAGTGAGCGACGAGAAACGGACGCGTTTGACGGGTATGTCGGAGACGTCCTTTATGATCTCGTACGCCTCCTTTCCTATGAGCTCCCCCTCCGAGTCGTAGTCAGTCGCTATTATAGCCCTACGGCTCTCACGTGCGACCTTCTCGACAGCGCCGACTATGTCCTTCTTGCTCGGCTTCTTGGTGACGTCGGCGTCTATGAGGTCGGAGGGATCTGTCGAGTGCCAGTCGTTGTACTCCTCGGTGAAGTCGACCTCGACGACGTGACCCGCGAGACCGATACACCGTCTGTCGTCCCACTCGTAGACGGGAACACCGTTGACCTTCGTCGTCGAGAAGTCCTTCTGACTCAGAACCTCGGAGATACGCCGTGCGGCGTTATTCTTCTCGGCAACTATTAGTTCCACGTTCGTAGCTAAGTTGGGATCGGTATAAAAACATACTGACGCTCACGAGACAAGCCTCTCCCGTGTCGAGGCGTCTCACGCGTGCCGCCGATTTGTAAACGTTTATAGTTAGACAAACCTGATTTGAGAACCCAAGGTGAAACCAATTGTCCATACGTGAGCGCGCTCTCGAACTCCACAGAAAGCGCCAGGGAAAGATATCCGTCGAAAGTAAGGTTCCCGTAGAAAACGGGGACGACCTGTCTCTAGCTTACTCTCCGGGAGTAGCCGCGCCGTGTGAGAAGATCGACGAGAACCCCGACTCTGTCTACGACTACACTATAAAGGGCAATACCGTCGCGATAGTCTCCGACGGAAGTGCCGTCTTAGGTCTCGGAGACATCGGTGCGGACGCCGCCCTCCCAGTCATGGAAGGTAAGGTGGTTCTCTTCAAGGAGTTCGCGGGAATCGACGCCTTCCCCGTCTGTCTCAGGACTGAGAGCGTCGACGAAATCGTCGAGACGGTCGAGAGGCTCGAACCCGTCTTCGGAGGCGTCAACCTGGAGGACATAGGCGCACCCGAGTGTTTCGAGGTCGAGAACCGTCTCAGGAGTAGCATGCAGATACCTATCTTCCACGACGACCAGCACGGAACCGCGATAATCACACTCGCGGGGATACTCAACTCCGCCGACCTCATCGACAAGGACGTAGAGGAGATGACCGTCTCGATAAGCGGCGCGGGTGCGAGCGCGACCGCGATAGCACATATTCTCTTAGATGCTGGAGTCAAGGACGTCTTCATGACTGACTCGACCGGAGTCATACACAGGAGCCGGAGGGATCTCAACGAGGAGAAACGTAAGCTCGCGGGTCTCACGAACGACGAGGGACGTACGGGAGACCTCGAAGACGCGATGCGTGACACAGACGTCTTCATAGGACTCTCTGTCGGAGGAATCGTCGACAAGGAGATGGTCGAGGAGATGGCTGACGACCCCATAGTCTTCGCTATGGCGAATCCCATCCCCGAGATCTGGCCCGAGGACGCCAGAGAGGCTGGAGCACGTATAATAGGTACGGGAAGAAGCGACTACCCCAACCAGGTCAACAACGTCCTAGGCTTCCCGGGGATATTCAGGGGTGCTCTCGAAGTCAGGGCGAGCGACATAAACGAACAGATGAAGGTCGCCGCCGCCGAGGCGATAGCCGAGATTGCCCGCGAGGAAGTCCCCGAGGACGTCCAGGATAGATACCCCGACGAGGATCTGGAAGAGGGCTTCAACGAGGAGTACGTCATACCCAAGCCTTTTGACTCCCGCGTCGTGCCACGTGTCGCCTCCGCAGTCGCTCAGGCTGCTATAGACACAGATGTCGCGCGTCTCAAACGCGACCCCGACGAGATAGAGGACAAGGTTAGACAGAAGATAAGTGAGATGGAGTCGTCCCAGACAGCTACGAGTGCCGACTGACTAACTAAGCTCCGACACCATTCCCTTCTGGAGATGCCTAAGCTCGCGGTTGAATATCCTCTTGAACGCCGACTCGACTCCGGGAATACGTGAGTCGACCTCGAAGACGACTTTGACCTCAACCTCGTCGTCGTCTCCCTCCTCGCGTAACTCGTTGACGCCTCTGAGTGAGACTATCCTGTGTTCTCCCTTGAACTCGACTCTTTTTCCCTCGATTCTCTCTATGTCGTGAGTACGGAAGCTGATAGTGCCTCCCACGACAGGGATATGTATGTCCCACTCGAACTCGCCGTCTCCGAGCGAACGGTAGCCCTTGACTGACGGAAGGAACCTCACCCTGTTGTTGGGATCACTGATGAAGTCCCAGACGCTCTTCTTGGGCGCGCTTATCCTGAAGCTACGTGAGACTTTCACCATACCTGTAGTAAGTCATCCGGAGAAATCAAGCTTGTCCCTGGCTTCGACTACCCTACAACGTCGTTCACGGCATCTCGCTCGCCTGTGACTGGGACTCCGACTCGCTCATCACGCTTATCATACGGTCTACGTCGATGAGGACAATCAGGCTCACCTCCTCCTCCAACTCCTCCGTCTCCTCCTCGTTCTCCTCCGCGGCTCTTATCTCGTCCTCGTTTTCGAGCTCACGTATTATGCCCTTCACCATCTTCTCCTCTATGCCGTGGGTCTGTATGTCCCTGAGCTGTCCGTTCATGTCGACGCGGTCGGTCGTGTAGTCCCTGACCTCTATGACCTCGTCGACACGTATCCCGACCTTCTGTTTGTCGTCGTCCCTGTCGAGTACGAGTATCTCGTAGCTGTCGTCGTCGCGCGTCTCGACGTTGAGGAGCTTCGCGGGGTCTATTATCGCGGTCGTCTCACCTCTCAGGTCGACTATGCCGTCGACTGCGTCTGGAGCCCTCGGGAGACGTGTGACCTTCTTCGACTCCATGTCGACTATGCTGCTGACCTTGTCTATTCCGAGTGCGTAGGTCTCGTCTCCCATCAGGAACTTGACCACGTTTATCTCGTCGGCGTCGCTTGAGGCGTGTGACCCTGTTCTCGTCTTAGAACCTGTCCTAGCTGCCATTACTCCTATATATCCGCGTGTCCATAATAAAGTAAGGGACAAGAGTATTATATACTCGGAACGGGTATTTGTACTACTGCCAGGCTTCGAGGATGTCCGAAACTACTCTGTATAATCTCGAAAAGGACGGAGACGTCGAGGGTCTGATCTCCTACATAAAGGAGAGTTCGAACCCGGCGGTCAGGGCACGTGCCGCCGAGATACTCAGCGACGTCGACGCTGACGGCGATCTTCAGGAGAGGAAGTTCGAGACTCTCATAGACGCTTCTCTCGACGACGAGGACGAGAGGGTACGCAAAGCCGCGGCGGAGTCGCTCGCGTGGTCCGACGACGTCAACGTTGTCAAGCTACTCATAGACAGATACAGAGGCAACTCGGACACCCAACTCTCCGAGACTGCCGACTGGACTCTCGTCAAGCTACTCACCGACGCACTCGAAGACGGGGCTGCGGTTATAAGGATGGACGCCGCCCTTGGACTCGGACGTATAGGCGACGACAGGGCTTTCGAGCCACTCGTCGACGCCTTAGACGATCCCGACCCACAGGTCAGGGAGAACGCCGCATGGAGCCTCGGTGAGCTAGGCGACGAGAGGGCTGTAAAGCCGCTCACTAAGCTACTCACCGACTCGAACCAGGAGGTTCGGAAGCAGGCGGCGACGGCTATAACAGACCTCGGGGGCGAGATGGCTGTCGACTCACTCATAGACGCACTCGAAGACGACTACACCTACGTCCGGAAGCAGGCGGCGTTCGCTCTCGGAACCGTAGGAGGCGAGAGGGTCATAGAACCCCTCCTTGACGCACTCGAAGACGAGGATCTGACTGTGAGGGAGAGTGCGGCGTTCTCACTCATAGAGGTGATGTCGAACGCCCCCGCAGACAAGAGCCACGAGATACGTGAGACCGTCTCGTCACGTCTCGAAGACCTAGAATCCGAGGTAAGCACACAGCCCATAATCTCGGCGCTCGAACAGGCTACTGAGAAGCCCATAAGACGTAACGCGGCGTGGCTCCTCGGACGTGTCGGCGGAAGCGAGGCTGTCGAGCCCCTCGTGTCGGCGCTCGACGACGACGAACAGGTTAGACGGTTTGCGGCTACGAGCCTCGCCGAGATAGGCGAGCACGCGGTCGACGATCTGATAGAGTCGCTCGACCACAAGAACCCCGAGGTCAGGAAGATGGCGGCGTTCGCGCTCGGAAAGATAGGTGACAAACGCGCTCTGGGTCCTCTCAACGAGGTGATAGAGGATGAGGACGAGGAGGTTCGTAAGTTCGTGTTCCGCGCGGTTAACAAGCTCGGAGGTCAGGTAGAGTGAGCAAGTCAGAGAAGAAAGTCGCAGACATAACCGGCAAGTTCATACATCCTCTCATACGCGGCTCGACACAGCGTAAGGACGCCTCTTGGACCAACGGACGCATAATACTCTCGAACAAGAACATCTGGCTCATAACCAGCGATAAGAAGCAGAAGGTTCCCCTGGAGTCACTCAAGAAGATAGGTGAGAGCTTCGACCTCAACCAGTCGATAGTCAGGACGACCAACTACGTCAGCCTCGTCTATGAGCGCGAGGGCGAGAGACACGTCTCACTCGTGACTAGCTCGAACGAAGACAGCCTCTCCGAGCTACGTGACTCGCTCTACAACGTTCTCCTCAACGGAACCATTGTCTACCTCAAACATCCCGTCAAGAGAGGCGGTGTCATACAGGACACGGCTGACTGGCAGAAGGCACAGGCAGCCCTTTCGAGCGAGTCGGTTCGTTTTGCGACTGAGGACGGCGACATAATCAAGGTCGAACTCGACGAGGTACAGAACATAGAGGCTGAGGAGAAGACGATAAAGGGAGACAGGAGGAAGGTACTCGTCGTCGAACACGCCGAGTCAGACGGAACGACCGTTGTCTCACACATCTATGCACCTCCGCGTGAGATCAGTGCTCTCAAGGGATTTATAGGCGCGGAGTTCGAGGAGGAGGTCGAGTCCGACATAGAGCTCAGCGACAGGGACAGACAGGTTCTCACAGCACTCTACTCGGGAGTCTCGCCGTTCGACATACCCGACTTCATAGGAGCCGACGTCGACGAGGTCGAGGAGATTTACGAGGAACTCATAGAGCTGGGTGTACTCAACGAGGTCAGGAAGAGACGTGAGGTCACACTCACTACACGTGGACGTAATCTCGCCTCGAAGTCGATAGGAGAGGACTGACGTGCGTTTGATTTATGTTGCATCCGTGTCTACGGTGTTACAATGAGGTTCAGAGGGTCACGACAGCCACGAAGGGGGTCTGAGTAGATGTCGACGCAGGCTCAGTCACAGGTTCTGGAGTTCGACCTCGGATCTAAGAAGTACTGTGTCGACATCACGGAGGTCTCGGAGATAATAGACAAGGGAAGCCTGACTCCTATTCCCAACTCGGCTCCTCACGTCGAGGGTGTCATGGATCTACGTGGACAGACTACCAAGATAATAAATCCGAAGAAGGTTCTCGGAATCGAGGGAGGAGACGAGAAACGTATAATTGTCTTTGACGGATCGGGGTCTGAGTCTGGAACCGACGAAACCCAGACCGACCTCTCGGGCTGGCTAGTAGACGAGGTTCACGAGGTCATAAAGGTCTCGGAGGACGACCTCGACGAGTCTGTCGGCGACGACAACGTCAAGGGCGTCATAAGAGACGACGGCGACTTCGTTATCTGGATAGAGCCCTCCGGCATAAACTGAGACAGTGACCCGAGACGAGCAAAAAATGTTAAATACAAACACGGGGAAATACGACTTATAGACAGATGGACAGCGGAGAGAAGAAGCTCGCTGACTTCATGGGCGAGTACGTGGCTGGCTCCGAGCTCAATAACACGAATCTTGAGTTTGAGAAGGCACGTATTCTCCTGAGTAACAGACGTCTCGTAGTCGCTGGGAAAGACGACAGGACTACTGTCCCACTCAAGTCGGTTCTAGACGTCGGGAAGAGTAACCTTCCCCCGAGCGTCCAGGACTACATGTCGAACGCCATCTCAGTCGGCTACAAGTCGAAGAAAGACGGGAGACAGCGGTCTGTGATAGTGCGTGGCGACGAGGAGAGGCTCGAGAAGCTACGTGACCTACTCTACAAGGCTATACTCAACTCCGCCGAGGTATACATACAGCATCCCGCGAAGGTCAGCGGACGTGTCATGGGAGCCGACTGGAAGAAGTCGAAGATAGTCGTCAAGAGGGACTCTATAAAGGCGAAGGGTGTCACCGAGATAGACCTCACGACCGTACAGGACGCCGAGATATCCGAGAGGGAGATAAAGGGGAGTAAGAAGACCGTCATAGGAATACGTCACACGACCGACAGGGGAATAGTCACGACACGTATCTATGTCCCCGACAGGAGACATCTCAACATACTCGGACGTTATCTCAGGAAGGAGTACCAGGAGATAGTCAAGGAGGTCGAGGACATATCCCTCTCGGAGTCGGAGAAACGCATAATCGTCGCGCTCTTCTCGGGGGCTACGGAGGATCAGCTTCCGATGGTTCTCGAGGAGGAGGCGAGCGAGGTGAGGAGACTCGTAAACGGTCTCATTGATAAGGAGATACTCATGGAGTCGGACGACGGACTCGAACTCACGAGCAAAGGTAAGGTCTTCTCGAACAGAAACATAGAGGAGGTCAACGCAGGCGCGGGCTCCTCAGTCTAACTAAAAAGAAAGAGAGGTGACTACAACAGATGATTCCGAACTACTACATCCAGACGCAGACGCAGACGCAGACGCAGACTCAGACTCAGACTCAGATGCGTAGAAGAGACAGACTCACAGACACGTATGCCGAACCTCCAAGGGGGGACTACTAATGGCAAACGAAGTAATGGTCGTCGACGACTCGGAGTTCATGCGGAACCTCCTCAAGCAGATACTCGAAGACGAGTTTGAGATAGTCGGTGAGGCGGAGAACGGAGTCGAGGCTGTCGAGATGTACGAGGAGAAGAAGCCAGACCTCGTTATGATGGACATAGTCATGCCTATACGTGACGGCATAGAGGCGACAGCCGAGATAAAGGACAAAAACCCCGATGCTAACGTCATAATGTGTACGAGTGTCGGACAGGAGGAGAAGATGAGGAAAGCCGTCGAGGCGGGCGCCGACGGCTATATCACGAAGCCGTTCCAGAAGCCGAGTGTGATGGAAGCCATAGACGACGTCGTCTGATCGTCTAATGACAGACCTACGCGCGGTAGTCGTCGACGACTCCCAGTTCATGAGGACGGTGATCTCCGACATACTTGAGGACTCGGGGATAGACGTCGTCGCCAAGGCTAGTGACGGCGAGAAAGGCGTCGAGTCTGTCACCTCGGAGAAGCCCGACGTCGTCACGATGGACGTCCAGATGCCGCGGATGGGCGGAATAGAGGCTGTCGAGAAGATAATGGAGGAGGAGCCGACACCTGTTCTGATGCTGAGTGCCTACACAGAGGAGGGAGCCGACGCCACCTTCGAGGCTCTCGACAAGGGAGCGGTCGACTTCCTCCAGAAGCCCGGGGGCGAGGTCTCTATGGACATACAGGATCTGCGTGACAGCCTAGTCGAGAAGGTTAGGACTGTAGCCGAGGCAGACGTCGGGAGACAGACACAAAAGACCACCTCCCGATCTACTTCCACATCCACGTCCACATCCGCGACCGCGTCGCAGAGACGTCCAGAGACACGCGAGGAGTACGTCGACAGCCCCACGGTAGTCATAGGAGCATCGACTGGGGGTCCGAGCGTCCTCGAAGACGTCGTCTCACATCTCCCCGTCGAGGCAGAGATGCGTCTCCTAATAGTCCAGCATATGCCCGACGAGTTCACCCGACGTTTCGCGGAACGTCTCGACTCTGTCACGGAGTACTCGATACGTGAGGCTCAAGACGGAGACAGGATAGGCGGCGGAGAGGGTCTCGTCGCCAAGGGCGACTACCACATGGAGGTCTCGGGATACTCGGGAGGACGTCTGCGTGTGCGTCTCAACCAGGAGCCCAAGATACATGGTGTAAGACCCGCTATAGACGTAACAATGGAGACGGCGTCCGATAGGATCTCCGACAGACTCGTAGGAGTCGTCCTGACCGGTATGGGAAAGGACGGTGCCGAGGGGATAAGGTCTATAAAGGAAGCAGGAGGACATACGATAGCTCAGGACGAGGAGACCTCGAAGGTCTTCGGAATTCCGGCGAGAGCGATAGAGACGGGATGTGTCGACGACGTTCTACCCATAGACGAGGTTGCTCAGGGGATAAGAAGACGGATAACGACAGATAGATGATACGTAACGTAAGAAAACTCAGGAGGTTTCCCAACCCATGGACGACTACCTAAAGGACTTCATACGTGAGAGCGAGGAACAGATAACAGAGCTCAACAACGCTCTCCTCGAACTCGAAAGCGATCCCGGGAATGAGGAGGCGATGGACTCTATATTCCGTATCGCCCACACTCTAAAGGGCAACTTCGGGGCGATGGGGTTCAACGACGCGAGCGACCTCGCCCACGCAGTCGAGGATCTCCTTGACGAGATGCGCCAGGGGGAGATAGAGGTCACCCCCGACGTGATGGACACTGTCTTCGACGGCGTCGACGAGATAGAGGCTCTCCTCGACGAGATAGCCGACGACGGTAATACCTCGACAGACCCGACCGACTCTATCGAGGAGATACGTGGCGTGATAGAAGACGAGGAGTCGGAGTCCGACGGTGACGAGACTCAGGCTACCGCGACCCAAGAGGGCGGTGACGACGAAACAGACACAGATACGGATCCAGATGCTGACTCGGGCGCAGACGTAGACCTCGATGAGGCTCTCGGTTCGGAGTCGGTCGACGTCTCACATATCCGTGATGCCGAAGAGGTCGTCTACGCCGAGGTCAGTACGAAGGCGGGAGAGATGAAAGGCGTCGATGCTATGCTTGCCCTCGACGAGATTGACGGAATCACAGAGATACTTGAGACAACACCCGAGACAGACGAGATACAGGAGGGCAGCTTCGACGAGAGCTTCGGCGTCTTCGTGACCCCCGTCGACGACGTCTCGGGGACACGTGAAGAGATAGAATCGATAGGCAAGGTCGAGTCGGTCGGTGTCGTAGAAGTCCCCGACAGCCTCGAAGAGGGAGCCGAAGAAGAAGACGAAGCAGAGACCGAGTCACCCGACGACTCCGACTCTTCGTCCGAGACGGAGACGACAGAAGAGACCTCAAGCGGCTCCGACGACAAAGACAGTTCGAAGACGAAGACCGAGTCGGTCGATGAGGTACAGTCGATACGTGTCGACGTCGACCAGCTCGACAAGCTTCTCAACCGTGTCGAGGAGCTAGTCACTAGCCGTATAAAGCTCAGACGTGCTGTCGAACACGACGAGCTTGAGGACGCCGAGGACGAGCTAGACGAACTCGACAAGATCTCGTCGAGCCTCCAGGACACTGTGATGGACATACGTCTCGTCCCTCTTGAGAAGATAGTCGGCAAGTTCCCGCGTCTCGTGCGTGACCTCGCGCGGTCACAGGACAAGGAGATAAACCTCGTTATGGAGGGGAAGGACATAGAGCTCGACAGAACCGTCCTCAACGAGATAGGCGACCCTCTGATGCATCTCATACGTAACGCAGTAGACCACGGAATAGAGTCTCCCGAGGTGCGTGAGGAGAAGGGGAAGCCGCGTGAGGGAACCGTCTACCTCCGTGGTGAGAGGGAACGCGACCGGGTCACTATAGAGATAGAGGACGACGGACGCGGTCTCGACAAGGAGGCTATAAAGTCGAAGGCTGTCGACGAAGGGATAATGACGCGTGACGAGGTTGAGGCTCTCGACGAGTCGGAGGTATACGAGCTCATCTTCCACTCGGGGTTCTCGACCACCGACGAGGTCACCGAGGTCAGCGGACGCGGCGTCGGAATGGACGTCGTGAGCAACACGATAAGAAGCCTCGACGGCTCCCTCGAAGTCGAGAGCGAACCCGACGAGGGCACCCTCGTCCGTCTCACACTCCCCGTCACAGTCGCTATAGTCAAGGTACTCCTCGTTGAGACGGGCGACGAGGAGTACGGAATACCCGTTAAGAACGTCGAGGAGATCGGCAGGATGGATGACGTACGTACAGTCGAAGGGGAGGAGGTCACTGTCCACGACGACCAGGTCTACTCTCTCGTCCGTCTCGGTGACGCACTCGACGTTCCCGCAGAGACGAAGAACGGCGACGGAATGCTCGTACGCATAAAGGACTCGGTAAGACAGATCACCGTACACTGCGACTCGGTGTTAGGACAGGAGGAGGTCGTCGTGAAGCCGTTCGAGGGAATTCTGAGCGGAATCCCCGGGATGAGCGGTGCCGCAGTCCTCGGAGAGGGCGATGTCGTCACCATACTCGACGTCGAGACACTCTGACACAGAACACAATACACGACACACGACCTACCATGAGCCTGATGATAGACATAAGGAAGCTGAGTACCTTCAACCGGATGGCGAAGGAGGGAGCCAACACCGTAGCCGACCATCTCAGTCAGATGACGGGAACTGAGACGAGGATGGAGATTACGAAGATCAACTTCGTCGAGACCGACGACCTCCAGAGACACGTCGGAGACGACACTGAGGTCGGCATAAACATACAGCTCACTGAACCGCCGTACGGATACGTCCTGATGCTCTTCACTGAGACGAGCGCGAAGAACATAGCCGACCTCATGATGGGTGGAATGGGAGGCGGAGACCACGACGGCTTCAGCGAGATGGAGATGAGTGCAGTCCAGGAGATAGGCAACATAATGACGAGCGGATTCATCGACGGCTGGGCGAACGTCTTAGACACCACGATAGACATGACTACACCCGAGTTCTCACACAAGCCCGCCGCCGAGATAGTCGACTCTCTCGTGGGCGACAGGGACGACGAGATAGCGATGGTATTCGACTCGCACATATACGCTCCCGACGCCGACGTCGAGGCTAAGATCTACTGCTTCCCCGAGCTAGAGGAGCTAGTCGAGATGATGAACTCGTTAGAGGTGTGACTCGGTGAAGGTAGACGTAGACTCTCTTGGAACCTTCAACCGGATGGCAAACGAGGGTGCCGAGACAGCGGCGAGGTCGCTGTCACAGATGACGGGGATAGAGACACTTGTAGACGTTACCAAGATAAACTTCATTCCGACTTCCGAACTCGGTGAGTCGCCGGTAGAGCCCCCGGGCTCCGACTCCGAAACGGCTTCCGAAGAAACCGACTACGTCGGAGTACGTATAGCCCTCGAAGGCGTCCCGAGCGGTGACATGGTGGTTCTGTTCGAGAGGGACTCAGTCTCACACGTCGTTGAGCTACTCACAGGAGCCTCCGCGGATGAACTCGACGAGATGGGACGAAGCGCAGTCCAGGAGGTCGGAAATATAATCACGAGTAGCTTCATCGACGGCTGGGCGGACGTCCTCGGCACTACGATAGACATATCCACTCCCGACCTCGTAGACGGAAGCCGTTCAGAGGTCTTCTCCGACGTCATCGACAGCTACGACGACGAGTACGCCGTCTTCTTCGAGAGCGAGATAGACTCGCCCGAGACGACTGACACCGACATAGGCTTCGGCGTCTACATGTTTCCCGAACAGAACTCGATGGAGGAGGCGGCGTCGCTCGTCGGCGGCGACCGGAGCATAGACACTAGCCAGCTTGTGACCTTCAACCGGATGACACGTCTCGGAGCCGACCGGGTCTCGGATCACATGACACAGATGACAGGGATCGACACCGACGTCGAGGTTACCTACGTCAACTTCGTGAGGCTCGAAGACGTCCCGAGCGAGGTCGAGGAGGGACGGAAGGTTGGCTTGGTCTTCGAGTTCGAGGGCTTCCTCGGGGGTTACATACTCATACTCCTCGACGACGAGTCGGCGAAGGAGATCACGAGGCTTCTTCTCCCGTCCGCCGCTGAGAACGACAACGACACCGATGTCGGCGACGACGGCTTCGACCCCACTGAGAGAAGCGCTATACAGGAGATGGGCAACATAATGACGAGCGGCTTCGTCGACGCGTGGGCGAACGTCCTAGACGCGACGATAGATATCTCGACTCCCAAGTTCGTCCACGACATGGGACGTGCTATAGCCGACTCGATCACCGCACGTCTCGGACAGAGACAGAAGTACTCGTTCGTATTCGACACGAGGATCAACGCCCAGGATCACGAGTTCGACTGTGAGGTCTATATGCTTCCGTACCAGGACGGCTTCGAGGAGACACTCCAGAGTCTCAACATCGAGGAGGTCGACAGATCCGAGATAGAGCCCGACGACAGCCAGATGATATAGAGATGAAGGTATACGGACGAGACGACTCCCCGCTCGACGACGAAGACGAGTCCTCGGCTACGGGTGAGACTTTCGAGAAGACTGACGCCTCGAAATCCACAGTCAAGGTCGGAATAGCCGACTACGCAGTTACCGACTCGGGCGACTTGCTGACTACGAACGGACTGGGTTCGTGTGTGGGTGTCGCTGTGAGATCGAAAGACAGCTCTGTCTCGGGTCTAGCCCATGTCATGCTGCCGTCGTCGGAGGAGGTCGACGACGAAAATGAGGCGAAGTTCGCCGACACAGCCATACAGGCGATGGTCGACGAGATGAGACGCAAGGGAGCCTCTATCGGCGACATGACTGCGAAGATAGCCGGCGGGAGTAGTATGTTCGACTTCTCGGGCGACGAGAGCATAGGCGAGAGAAACGTCGCCGCAGTGAGACGGAAGCTTGACAGCCTCGGAATACCTATCGAGTCGGAAGACGTCGGGGGTGACTCGGGGAGGTCGATAGAGTTCGACCCCGAGACGGGTGGCTTAACTATAAAGAACGCAAACAGAGAGGTGAAGGAGATTTGAACACAGACAAGACCGCCAAAGACGGAGAACCGGAGGAAGAGAGCTTCGACGAGATACTCGGCTTCGTGGAGGATGAGATGGGCTTTGCCACGAGCCATTACGAGACGAGCTACCTCGACAGACGTATATCTTCGAGGATGAGACGCACGGGTTCTGAGAGCTACGCCGACTACCTCGAAGTCCTCAGAGCCGAGGAAGACGAGAGAGCGGCTCTTCTCGACGCTCTCAGCGTAAACGTCACGAGCTTCTTCCGCAACCCCGAAGTCTGGGAGAAGATACGTGAGATTCTGAGAGATATCACCGACGACCGCAGGTCGGTCAAGCTCTGGAGCGCGGCGTCGTCCGACGGCAGAGAGGCGTACTCGATGGCGATGCTCTCGCTCAAAGACCACGAGATAGACGCCTCTAAGATCTCTATTAAGGCAACCGACATAGACGCCGAGATAATCAAGACTGCGAAGAAGGGGGTCTACGAGACCACGAAGACCGAGGACATCTCCGAACAGCTTTGTCCTCTCGACGACTACAGTCAGTACATAGACAGAGATGGCGACTCGTTCGAGGTTACAGACGAGGTCAAGGAGATGGTGAGCTTCGAACAGCACGACCTCATAAACGGACGCCCCAAGTCGGGGTTCGACCTCGTCGCGTGCCGTAACCTCTTCATCTACATTGACTCCGAGTACAAGGTTCCTATACTCACGACGATAAGGGACTCACTCGTCGACGACGGCTACCTCGTCATAGGAAAGACCGAGTCGCTACCGTCGGATCTCAAGAACGACTTCGAGTCGGTCAACAGCAGACTACGTGTCTACCGTAAGTCGACTTATACTGAAGGATAAGATAGGCGGACTCTCGAAGAAAGTCGGATACGTACCCGACGTTCTCTGTATCCCATTCAGATCACTCTGTCCTTCAGTATAGAAGCTCTTTTCTCTTCCCCGGTAGATTTAATAAAGTTTGGAGCGAATAAGTAGTAGGTCTAACTAAAAAGTGAGTCCTTCATGTCATCTGTAGATGAGATAGCACAGCGTATACGCGGAATGATCTCCGACGGCGAGGAGTCCGAGGACTCTGCTGAGGAGAGCGGTGACGACTTCATGGACGACGACATGGGAGATGATGACCTCTTCGGGGACGAAGGCGGCGAGGCGGACGACGACGACTTCGGCTCACTCGACGACGGATTCGGAGACGAGGGTGACGAGAGGATTACGGAGCTAGAAAACCGCGTCGACGACCTCGAAAACGAGGTCGGGAGCATCTCATCTACGGTCTCGACAGTCAGAAGCGAGAACGAGTCGATAAGCGAGAGCGTCGAGGAGGTCGAGGAGAACGTCAGAAAGCTTCTCGACATATACGAGATGGTGACACGTGGAGTCAACCCGTTCGTCGACGAGGCAGGCGGAATGGGGGAGGGAATCGCAGCCGAGGGTGACGGAGGATTCGGACTCTTCGGGGGCGACGACGACGAAAACGACGAGATCGACGAGGAGCTAGCCGATAAGGACGCCGACTACTTCTTCGAGGAGGACTTCGAGGATCTCGAAGACGACGATGCTATGGGGATGGGTATGGAGGAGGAGTCAGACGACTTCGACGACGAGATGGCTGGCATCGACGACGACATGGGAATGATGGAGGAAGACATGAGCATGGACGAAGGAGGCGAGTTCGAGGACGACATGATGATGGAGACCGACGACGAGATGGGCATGGGGATGGAGGAAGAACAGGAGCCCGAGGACAAGTTCGAGGAGATGAAACAGGAGTTCGAGGAGGAGTCTCAGGAAGACGAAGAAGATCTCGAAGCTGAGGAGGAAGAACAGGAGCCTGAGGACAAGTTCGAGGAGATGAAACAGGAGTTCGAGGAGGAGTCTCAGGAAGACGAGGTCGAGGCTCTCGAAGAGGCTGAGATAGAGACGTCTGAGACCGAAACTCAGGCTGAGACAGATACGGAGACAGAAGACGAGGAGGCTGTTGAGGCGGTTAAGGATGAGACGGAGACGGAAACAGAAGCCGGAGCCTCTACACATACACAGTCGGCTGCCTCTTCCCCCGACACCGAGTACTACCTCGAAAGCCTTTCGAAGAACTACGTCTCCGACATCGTCGCCATGAACTGGGTCGACTTCCTCGTCTGGCGCGTCGGAATCGTAGGTTTCCAGGACACACTCGACTTCTACGTCGACATAGGCTGGATATCCCCGGGAGTGAGGGATCACCTCTCGAAGTACACACGTGCTCTCTCGACTTCGAAACGCCGTCAGTCCGAACGCGACGAATCCCAGACAGCTACTCGGGAGTACGACGTCAAGACGAGACACGGTGACAGCATGGAGGTCGAAGTCGAAGCCGACGACACGCTCAGCGTCGAGGATCACGTCAGATCGCTCCTCTTCATATCGAAGCTCTCACAGCTCGATGTCTCCGACGGATCGAACGGAAGCCTTGAGGGCGACGACCTCTCGGGCGACGTAGACGACATAGAGGAAGAGGTAGAGGAGATTCTAAAGTTACAGAAGTATGGGCTTTAGTGTATCAGCCTCAACCGCGATAATCTTCATAGGAGTCTTAATTGCCGCTAACTCGGTCTACGGCGCGTGGTCCTACTCACAGAAGCAGCTTGAGACTGCACGTGACGACGAGGCACACGACTTACTCGAAAAGCGTCAGACTTCGGTCGAGATAGTCGCGACATCTTACTCCTCGACCACCGACACCTTGACAGTCAACGCCTCGAACACCGGGGAGACGTCTCTCTCGGCTTCGGAGACTACGGCTATAGTAGACGGGGAGTTCGCTCCGAAGGAGACCGTGACTGTCAAAAACTCCTTCGGGAACGAGAAGAACAGTAAACTGTGGCTCCCGGGCGACTACCTCGTTGTCAACGTCACGTCGCCGACTAGCCCTAATAGAGTAAAGCTGACTGCCGAGAACGGTTTCGGCGATGTCGAGGTGAGATAGATGGCGAGTACGAGCATAGACACCATGATAATATTCATCGCCTCGATGCTCGTCGCTGTCTCTGTCTCAGCTGTCTTCACGACGGAGGTTCAGTCGATGGCGGACGCTTCGAGGGACTCAGCCGAGGATCTCTCGGAGAAGATACGGAGTGACATAACCATAATAAACGACCGTACCAACGTTCCCTACGACGACACCGACGGCGACGGAACCAACGACAGTCTCGTCTTCTACGTCAAGAACACGGGCTCGTCGACGTCTCCCGTCGACCCGGATCTGTTCACAGTCCTTATAGACGGTCAGTTCGAAGACGTGAGTAGCGTCAGCTTAATTCAGGGGTCGGGAAGCTGGAGTCCCGGAGAAGTCGTCAGGCTCAATGTCTCGGCTAAGGGACTCTCAGGAGACCACACCGTCAAGATCGACTCCAGGTCTTCGAGCGACACCATAGATATAAGACTCGGATAAACTAAAACCATGCCAGGTAGCAAGCTTTACGACATAGGTCTTGAAGACCGCGACCGTCTCAAGGAGAACCTCGGCGGAGGGGTTCCGAAGGGCTCCATAGTCGTGATAGAGGGCGAGTACAGTGCGGGAAAGAGTGCCCTTTCACAGAGATTCACCTACGGCTTCTGCCGTGAGGGATACACGACGACTCTCCTTTCGAGCGAGCTTACTGTCAAGGGATTCATCGACCAGATGCACTCTCTCGGCTACGACATAGAGGAGTACCTCCTCAACGAACAGCTTCTCTTCCTCCACGCCTATGTCGACCAGCAGAACGAGGATCAGGATCTCCTCTCGCGTCTCATGAACGCCGACACTATGTGGCAGAGTGACATAGTCATAATCGACACATTCGACGCGATACTCAGAAACGACGGAACCTTCGACAGCCTCGTGAGACAGAACGAGGAGCGTCAGGGCGCTCTCGAAATAATCTCTTTCTTCAGGGACGTAATCGGAAACGGGAAGACGATAATACTCACTATCGATCCCACTACACTCAACGAGGAGGTCATGTCACCCTTCCGTGCTATAGCCGACGTACATCTCGAACTCGAGATGACCGAGATAGGAAACGAGACGAGCCGTTCGATAGTCGTCAACAGGTTCTCGGGAATGGGAGAACAGGTCGGAGACATGATTGGATACGGAGTCCGTCCCGACATAGGTATAGTCATAGAGTCGAGAAGCGTCGCATAGACCCCGACTCTGACAGCCGTAAAGCTAAATAAACTCAGTTATTTAAATATACAAAAGGATGTCCGTAACCTCATCTCAGGGAAGCCGTGACATCTCCCCAGAACTCCGCGAGCTGGCGTCACGTAACTCGCATCTCCAGAGCCATCTCGCCGAGTTCAAGAGGATTACGGGCAAGTTCCCGATGCTCGTAGAGGAGCCCGACGACGAACACGAGGTCAGATACCCCAACATACTCTACCAGACGGGCGATGTCCTCTTTACTCACGTCTACGGAGCACAGGGACAGGACACCAAGTACTACGCAGTCGAGCCCACTCTCAACGAGGACGAGGCTGACATATACGACAAGACACGTCGCGCGATCATAGACGAGAGTGTCAACCTCCCCGCCCCGACAGAGGACTCCGAGTTCGACGAGAAGATAGAGACATTACTCGACAGGAACACAGTCATAAAGGACGAGGTCACCGAGGAGAGTCTCTGGGAGAGGATAGTACGTATTCTCAAACGCATAATAGGAGAGGAGAGGATCGAGCTCACGAAGGAGGCGTATAGGAAGATACGTTACCGCCTCAACAGGGACATCATAGGACTCGGTCCTCTCGAACCCATAATGCGTGACCCTCACAACGAGGACATACACGTCGTCGCACCCGATGAGGTCTTCGTCGAACACGACATATTCGGTCTGACGGGCACCACGGTTGACTTCGGCACTGACGACGAGTACGACCAGTACCTCAGGTCGATGGCGGAGCGCATAGGAAAGCCCGTGAGCGACTCGAATCCGATTATAGACGCGACGATGCCCGACGGCTCGCGTCTCAACCTCATATACAGCGACGACGTCTCGATACGTGGACCCTCGATGACACTACGTCAGCAGGAGGAGACTCCTCTGACGATAGCTCAGATTACGAAATGGGGAACATTCTCGCCAATGGCAGCCGCTTACATGTGGATGGCTCTCGAAAACGACATGAGTGCTTTCGTCGTCGGAGAGACTGCTTCGGGTAAGACGACGACACTCAACGCCATCACGTCGTTCATACCTCCCGGCTCGAAGATTTACACCGCGGAGGACACCGCCGAGGTCGTTCCACCCCACGACGCGTGGCAGCAGCTCCTGACACGTGAGAGCGGCGGTGACGAGGAGGAAGCCGGAGACGTGAGCATGTTCAACCTCGTCGAGGCGGCACTGCGTTCACGTCCCGACTACATAATAGTGGGTGAGGTTCGTGGTGAGGAGGGACGTATGGCTTTCCAGGCTATGCAGACGGGACATCCCGTGATGCTGACTTTCCATGCGGGAGACATAAAGAGCCTCATACAGAGGTTCACGAGCTCGCCCATAGAAGTCCCCGAGACCTTCTTCGGCACGCTCAACATAGCTATATTCCAGAACTTCGTACTGCGTAAGGGAGAGGGAATACGACGTGTGACCTCGATACACGAGATAGAGGGCTACTCCGACGAGCTCGACGGAATCGTCACGCGTGAGGTCTTCACATGGGATCCCGTCGACGACGAGATAATCTTCAAGGGAATGAACAACTCGTACATACTTGAGGACAAGATAGCCGAGAAGAAGTCGTACGAGGACACCCGCCGTATTTACGACGACCTCGAACTCCGTAGACGTATAATGGAGAAGATGATACAGGAGGGGATACTCGGCTACAACGAGGTCAACGAGACCATCAACACCTTCCAGCGTGACGGCGTCGAGGGACTCCCCTTCGAAGTCGAGAAGCCCGAAGGGGCGGGTATGTAATGGCAGAGGCTGACTCCGACGCCGAAGCCGAGACGGAGAAGATACCCGACGGAGTTCCGTGGAAACGTGCCCTCCGAACCACGACGGGTGAGTCGGTCTCGGGCTACCTCCTCAAGTACGTCGCTCCGACTGCCCTCGGCGGTCTCGTGGTTTCTGTGGTACTTCTCTTTCTCCTCGGCGACCTACTCGGGAGTCTGAGTCCCGTCGTCTTCGTGATACCCCTATTTCTCACCTTTGTAGTCGGCGTCTATCCCAAGGTGATCGCCGACAGGAGACGTGTCGAGATCGAACAGATGCTCCATCTCTTCATAACAGACCTCGGTGTTCTGAGTTCGACCAACATACCCCGTGTCGATGTCTTCACCGCGTTCGCAGAACAGGAGGAGTACGGCGCGGTCGCCGAGGAGATGAGGAAGATCGTAGAGCTCGTACAGACGTGGAATATGTCTCTCGACGAGGCGGCGAGGTTCCAGGCGAAAAGAACCCCGTCTCCTATTCTCTCCGACTTCCTCGAACGTCTCGCGTACAACATAGGCGCTGGACAGGACATGGAGGAGTTCCTGATGGAGGAACAGAGCGTCGTGATGTCGCAGTACGAGACGATGTACAAGGGGTCTCTCGACAACGTCGACATAGTCGTCGACCTCTTCCTCTCTATGTCTCTCTCGACCTCCTTCGTCATAGTCTTCGCGACTATAATACCTATACTCACGGGGTCGAGCCCTCTGATGCTCCTCGGAGGCGGCGTCGTCCTATATGCCTTCATAGAGGTCGGCTTCCTCTACGGAACCCTCGTCCTCATACCCAACGACCCCGTCTGGTACCATCCCGAGAAGACGACCGATCTCGACAGAAAGATACTCCTCGCACTCGGCGTCGGAATCGGTCTCACGGCTGTCACCTTTCTCGTGGCAGCCGGGGCTTACTTCGGCTACATACCCGACCTCCTTCCGTTCCTCAACATACCTATACCGTTCTACGTCGCGCTTCCGGTTACTCCTCTGATATACCCCGGCGCAGTCGTCTACCTTGAGGAGAAGAAGATAAAGAACAGGGACGAGGAGTTCCCGTCTTTCCTGCGTTCTCTCGGAGCGAGTGAACACGCTAAGCAGTCGACGACGACAAAGGTTCTCGAGACGCTCTCGAAGAAGGACTTCGGAAAGCTCACCGATGAGATAAGGAACCTCTATAACCGCCTCAACATGCGTATCGACCAGGAGCTAGCCTGGGAACATTTCTCGCGCGAGACGAGGTCGTATCTAGTCCAGAAGGGAAGTGAGATGTACAGGATAGGAAGGTCGAACGGAGGAAACACCAAACGTATCAGTAACGTCATATCCGACAACCTCGAGACACTCCAGGAACTCCGTCAGAGCCGTAAGCAGACCGCGGTCAACTTCATGGGTGTGATGTACGGCATGACCGCCGCAAACGTCTTCGCCTTCTTCATAGGAATCGAGGTCGTAGATCTCATGGTACAGATAACCGCCGAGGTGAACCTGCCACAGGACGGTCCCACGGGACAGCTTCTCCACACACAGGTATACGACATAACCTCTGTCACCTTCATAATACTCGCGCTCATACTCGTCAACGCGGTTCTCGGGTCTCTCATGATAAAGGTCGTCGACGGAGGAAACAAGATCAGCGCTTTCGTCCATCTCGTAGCTCTGACATGGGTCGGAGCCTTAGTCGCGACAGTCACACGTATATTCGTCTCTGGCTTCATCTCTGTCGGCTGATCTTTTTATACTCGGAGTCCAACTAAGGAACAAGAACATGAGAGTCCTCGTCACGGGAGCCTCAGGCTTCGTCGGGAGTAACCTGATACCCTCACTCGTCGAGTCGGGACACGATGTCCGGGCGATGGTACGTGACCCCGAGACCTACGAGCCGCCGTCTGAGGTAGACGACGAGATCGAGGTCGTCGAGGGAGACCTCCTCGAACCCGAGACGCTCGAAGGCAACTTCGACGGAGTCGACGCGTCTTACTATCTTGTCCACTCGCTCAAGGCGGGGGAGGAGTTCGCCGAGCGCGACAAGAAGATAGCACGTAACTTCACGCACGAGGCGGAGTCGGCAGGCGTCGACAGGGTGATATACTTGGGCGCGCTCGCCGAGGTCAAGAGAGGTCTCTCTGAACATCTCTCGTCGAGGCGCGAGGTCGAGGAGGTTCTCGAAGACGCCGACTACGCCCTCACGACACTACGGGCGGCGATAATCGTAGGCGACGGAAGTGCGAGCTTCGCCATAATACGTCAGCTTGTCGAGAAGCTCCCCGTGATGGTGACACCCAAGTGGCTTCTCACTCCGTGTCAGCCCATAGGAATTGACGACACAGTCGGCTTCCTCGTCGGTGTCTTGGAAGAGACCCAGACAGAAGGCGAGTCGTACGACATCGGCGGACCAGACGTCTTTACTTATGCGGAGGTTCTGAAGAAGACGGCGAGGCTCACGGGGAAGAGGCTCACGCCTCTGATTCTACCCGTTCCCGTCCTCTCGCCGTCGCTCTCGTCGTACTGGGTAGGCTATGTCACCGACGTCCCGAAGTCGGTCGCCTACCCGCTCATACTCGGTCTCAAGAGCCCCGTCGTGGCACGCGAACAACGTATACTCGAACACGTCGACGTCAACCGGACACCAATCGATGTCGCAATACAGCGCGCTGTTCTTCCCCTCGACGAGGACAAGGACGAGGAAGAAGCAGAATGAACCGCGGGAACGACACGTGGGTCTACGAGAGCATAGTCAGCGAGTTCCCGGGTCTGTCAGTCTCCGAGACGGGTGCAGTCGTCGTCCAGTTCGCAGTCTTTGAGGCTGTCATCGTCTTTCTGGCGTTCGTATACGAGCTTCCGCGTATACTCGTTCCGGGCACCCTCTCGGTCATCGTCGCAGTCGTGGGTAGCGGCTTCATGCTCTACCTCGGTGAGTCGGTGCGTTCTCTCGACTCTCCTGAAGAGTACAGGGCTCTCCTCTTCGACACTAGCATAGAGGTCGTTCTCGGCTTGCTCGCTTTCACTGGCTTCGTGACCTACGTCTTCGTCGTCGATCCCGTCTTCCTGACCTCGGTACTCGGCGAGAGCCCGCCAGCCCCCCTCGTCTATGTCGCCCTCCTCATAGCGTGGGACATCTGTTACCGTATAGGAACAGCGTGGTGGGCTAGCCTCGTAGGACTCTGGAGGTCATACTGGTACGTCTCGGGGTACTCCCTCGACTCTCCGCGTGAGTACGCCTACGCCGACACAGTCAACATAGGCTTCGCCGCCGCACAGCTTCTCCTACTTCCTATAATCTCGGAGAGCCGTCTCCTAGTCGTCGCGCTCGTGGGACACGTCCTCGCCGTGGCTACCGTCTCGGGTATGTCGGTCGTCCTACTCTGGTACTCTTCCACATACTTTAAGTAGATCTGAGTACAAATACGTTTGTACTACATAAAATGGATTTGAACTCGGGCGATGCGACTCGTCGTGAATGTGTCCTTCTCGTCGGACACGGTTCGAGGAGGGAGAAGTCGAACCAGCAGGTTCGTCGGATGGCTTCGATGCTACAGGACAGCCTGGGGATCGAGGTCAAGACGGGCTTTATAGAGCTCGCCGAACCCTCTATAGAGGACGCCGCAGACGAAGCCGCCGACGAGTACGACTCGGTGACAGTCCTCCCGCTGTCGCTCTTCGGTGCTAGCCACGTCAAGAACGACGTACCTCTTGAGGTCAACCAGGCGCGTTCGCGCAACCCCGAGACGGAGTTCTACTACGGACGCCATCTCGGAGTCCATCCCTCGATGGCTAAGATAGTCGACGACCGCGTCGCTGCTGTCGAGGACGAGACGGGTATCGACAGAGACGACGACTTGACCGTCGTTCTCTGTGCGCGAGGGTCGAGCGACCCAGACGCAAACGCCGACGCACACAAGCTGTCACGTCTCGTCTACGAAGGTAGGGAGTACGGTGTCGAGACGTCTTTCATAGGGGTCACCGAGCCCCTCTTAGACGAGACTCTACACACCGTCTCGAAGTCGCGCCCAGACGCCGTCGTAGTCGTGCCTTACATGCTCGGCGACGGCGTCCTGACACAGAGGATACACGATACCGCTGAGGAGTTCGACTCGCGTTACCCCTACATGGACGTTGAGTCGGGCGGACACATAGGAACTGACGATAAGGTAATCGAGGCTCTGATAGACAGATGGGAGGAGGCGAGGAGTGAGTCGGTCGAAATGTCGTGTGACACGTGTAAGTATAAGGTAGAGCTCGAAGGATTCGAGGACGACTTAGGCGGCGCGCGAGCCAGAATGCGCGCCCTCTCGAACAAGGTCGAACACTCATACAGGGACGAGGTCGACGACGACCCACACGTCCACGACAGACAGTCAAAACACGCCGTCGTCTGTACCAACCAGACGTGTGCGAAACAGGGCTCTCTCGAAGTCCTCGAAAGCCTGAGGAACGTGTCGGACGACGACGTCAAGATAACACGGTCGTCGTGTCTCGGGAGATGTGGCGACGGTCCGATGGTCGCCGTCTACCCTGATGGAGTCTGGTACAGCGGTGTCGACGGGGAGGACGCCGATGAGATCGCCCGGAGCCATTTCGAAAACGACGAGGTCGTCGGAAGACTCGTGGATCAGATAATATAATAGACAACACACAACATAAGACAAGACAAAACCAAACTATGTCCTGCCAAGAGATAGAAGCACTCAGACTCGGACTCATGAACGTGATAGGTATAGAAGACAGGTCGGCGGAGAGACACGCCGAGAAGGAGCTCGGAGACGCACTCGAAGAAGACGGTCCTCTCAAGGCACTCGCGAACGCCGAGAGCCTCTCGGAGATACAGAGACATCTCGACGCCGCGATAGTCGACCTAGAGGACAAGGTCGCAAACGCCGACGAGTCGCGCGACGTTCGCGAATCTGAAGATTCGCGTGCACGCGAGGACTCTATGACTCCTCGGGATGACTACGATTACCTCCGCGGTCTCTTACTCACTCTGAGAGAGGCCGAGAAGACTGTCGAACGTCTCTCCGAAAACGCCGAGACCTTCTTCGAGGGTCTGAGCGACTCACACGAGGAGCTCCACGAGACATTTCCTGTCGAAGAGTAAGAATAGTCAAAAAAGAGAACCGATCTTCTTCCTACTCCTACTTAACACTCGGAGTAGCCGCACTCCTCGCACTTGACACAGCCCTCGCTGTAGGTGAGCTGTGATCCGCAGTCGGGACACTCGGGGTTCATGCCGTTCTGGACGAGCTGTTCGAAGTCCGACCTTCCGCTGTCGTCGGTCTCTGCCTCAGTCTCCTCCGTCTCCTCCGTCTCCTCGTCCTCCTTCTCTTCCTCTACGGGAAGCTGTGACTGGACGGGTGAGACGTCTATCTCGTCGTTGCGGTGTCTCTGCATCGCCTTCGCAATCGCGTCGGGCACCGAGTGTATCTGTTCGCCCCTGTCCCACGAGACCTTCGGCGAACGTATGCCCTCAAGCTGGTCTATGACCTGTTCGGCGGGTATGCCCGACCTGAGACACAGCGACAGGAGACGTGCTATCGCCTCTGTGAAGGACGCCGTGTATCCACCCGACTTGCCTATCTGGGTGAAGACCTCGAACATACCTTCGTCGTCCTCGTTTATCGTGACATAGAGACCGCCGTACGACGTGTCGATCTTCTGTGTCGTTCCCTGTATAGTGTCGGGACGGGGACGCGGCTCCCTCTCTCCCGCGCTTATGCTGTCGGTCTCCGTCTCCCGTATCTCGACCTCAGTCGAGTCGGTTGCGGCTATCTCCTCTATGACCTCCTCGGAGTCTATCTCGCCCGTCTCGACGCGGTCACGTAGCTCCTGTATCAGAGCGTCGTTGTCTGCGTCCGAACCGAGCTTGTTGTCGGCGCGCGTCGTGAGAACCTGCTTCGACCTGGTTCCGTCGCGGTAGACGGTGACTCCCTTTCCGCCGTTCTCGTAGATGTAACGGTAGACCTCCTCCATCTCGTCGACTGTGGCGTCGTTGGGGAAGTTACACGTCTTAGAGATCGACGAATCGACCCCGTCCTGGAGAGCACACTGAACGCTTGCGTGCTCCTTGCCCGTGAGATCCTGTGTAGTCACGAAGAGGCTGCTGATCTCGTCGGGGACTGTCGAGAGACCGTCGATTCCGTCGAAGTCGTTGTTCGACATCTGTTCCTTCGCTTCCTCCTTGACCTCATCGACGTCTATGTCGTTCTCCTCAAGCGTCCTGAGGAAGTAGTCGTCGAACTCGACAAGCATCTCGTCTCCCTGGACGTCGTCGCTCACGTTCTTGTAGTAGGCGACGTTGTAGATCGGCTCACAGCCTCCCGTAGTGTTTCCGATCATCGAAGTGGTATTGTGGGTCACGAATCCGTTTGCGACATACGTGTTGTTCGACGGGACACTGATGTCTTTGGTGTATGCAACCTCTTCAGTAACCGACTCGACGGGTGCGGCGTAGAAGTCAGTCAGACGCCGACCGTCGACACGTACCGTCTCGCCTGTCTCCTTCTCGACGTCACGCACGAGCTTCCGACTGACTGAGCCGTTTATGACTGACTGGTTTACCCTGTGTTTCGTCTCTTCTCTGATCTCCTCGTAGCCGTCGAGGCTACGGAGATGTTCGACCACAGCAGGTGGGTACGTGTCGTTTTTGTACGACTGGGATGTGAGCTCTATCTCAGTCGTCTTCGTTATGAAGCCGATCTCTTCGAGGAAACGCTTATCCTCGCGCTTGTTTGCCCCCCGGACAGTATACTGTGGTCTGTCACCGTAGTGGTCGTCTCTCTCTTCTGTCTCAAGCACGTCCTGCACGAAGACACAGCCGAGCGAGAGGAGAACTGTCTGTACCTCGTCGGCAAGCGTCTCCGAGACAGTCGAGAGTTCTACTTTCCGTGAAGCCGTACCGTCCGCCTCGAAGAGCCCGCGCAAGAACGCCTTCGCGCAGTCCTCGTCACTACTCAGAACCTCGTCGGGCACGAACGCAGTTGCGGCACCCTCACCTCTATTTCCGTCGTCCTTCTTCCAGCCGTTGTTCTCGAAGTACCGCGGGAGATGCCGTCCGCCGAAGGTGAGTATGTGACGCGTGTCACGTCTCTCGACGGTCGGCGTCACTCCGAAGACTGACTCACCGAGGTCACGCAGGTATTCGTCGAGTTTCTCGGCGTCGGACTCGACGACGAGCTTCACACCGACCCCTTCGTGGACATAGCCGTCGCCCATGAAGTAGCCTAAGAACTCGGCTAGCTCGGGTGACATCTCTTCGGGAAGTACGAGACTCTCGTCTGTGTTGTGGTGGAAGCTATCACGTTCGCTTGTGTCGAGTCTCGCGCGCGAACTACTGTCGAAGGTGTTACGCTGGAGGACTATCCTGTCACCCGGCTCGAAGCTGTCTGCTTCCTTCCACGTGTACTCGGCTTCTTGAGTGAGTGTCCGGAACCTGTGGTTCGGAGTCGCGGCGACACTGAATCCGCCTTCTGTCTCTAAACGTCGCACGTCTGCGAAGCCGTTGTCGTAGACTGCAGTTGCTGTCTTCGTACCTCCGTCTGTGGTGACACCTTCGTCTATCTCACCCCACTGTTCGAACTCCGCACCTGTGTTATCGAGATCCTTGATGGAGCGCAGACCCTCGTCAGTCGAGACGAGCGAGTCCTCGTCGACACATCCCGTAGGGGCGATTGTCGTCGTGTTGTGGTTCCTGAGGGGATAGCCGTCCTCCCAGTCGTCTGCGGACTCTCCAGTCTGTTTCTCGAACCAGTCGCGGTACTCCGTCGGGTTCGCGTACTTCGAGTTGTCCCACTCGTCGAACCTGCCGCGTTCCTGTGCGAGTTCATGTGACTTCGACTTCGATCCGTGGTTGATACGCGTCATTATCTGACGCGCCATCTCGTTGGCGGGCTCGCTTCCGTACTCGACTCCGAGCTGTATGTAGAGCTGTGCGAGACCCATTATTCCGAGTCCGATCTTCCTCATCGAGGAGACCTTCTCCTCTATCTCTTCTATCGGGAAGTCGGACATCGTGACGACGTTGTCGAGGAAATGGGTACTCGTATCTATACGTCTGTCGAGTTCGTCGAGATCGACGCCCTCCTCGATGAATCTCCCGACGGCTTCTTCGAGGTCGAGGTCGTCGTGGCTCTCACGCCAGTCCTTCCAGTGGGGCGCGTCCTCCGCCGCGAGCGTCGAGAGGTTGATGTGTCCGAGGTTACACGCCTCGTACTCCTCCAAGGGTTGCTCCCCGCAGTTATGAGTTACAATACCGTTTGCGACGAACGAATGTGTGTCGGGCTCGGTGAGGTCGTAGACATCCTCGTGACCGTCGTACTCTACCGACTCGACGGTCGCCTCGAACTTCTCGGAGTAAGGTCCTCTGTCGTAGCTTTCGAGACGCTCCTCAACTGCGTTGTTCTTGTAGTCGAGAAGGAATCCGATCTCCTCGGCGAAACGGACGAGGTTGTCTTTGACTATGACGAGTTCGTGCTGATCTTTCGTCTCGTACTCCCTACTGCCGCCCTTTCCGTCGGGCATTTCCCTCTTACCGGCTTCCTTCCTGTCCTCGTATATCTTCGATGCGATACCGAAGTTGAGGAGGAGTCTCTGTGTATCCTTCAGGAGATCCTTTTGGGTGCTCCAGAGACGTACCGAGACACCTTTCTCGACAGTTCCCTGGACGCTTCCGTCGGCTGTGAAGAGTGCCTGAAGGAAGCCACGTGCCATCTCCTCGGAGCCTCTCATGACGGAGTCGGGAACCTGATGTTTTTCTTCGACGAGACCGCTCTCTTCGGCGATCTCGTACAGACGTGACGACCTAACCCTCTGTTCTACGGCTTCTGCACCGCGGTATCCGTCACCGCGTTTTATCTCGTTGACACCGATCTCGTAGTTCGAGTTGCCAACGGGATCACGTACGACTTCGTTGACGTCCTCGGCGAGGCTCTCAGACAGTTCGGCGTCCTCGTCGTAGAAGTTGAGGACTGCGCGTTCCTCACCGTGTTTGAGATGTCCGTCTCCGACGAGCCATCCGAGGACACGTCCCTCCTCCTCTCTACCGTGGCTGCCGAACTCCCCCTTTCTGTTGAGTATATGTACTGTGTCTCCCTCGTCGAGATTCTGGGCTTCCTTCCAGCCTTCGTGAGTCATCACGCGGTGGTCTGCTGTGAGACGTAGCTCGTATCCCTCGTCCGTACTCAGGCGGTAGACGTCCTTCTCGCCTGTCTTGTAGACGCTGCTGGCTTCCTTTACCTTGTCGTCACTCAGGCGTCCGTCGACGACTACGTCCTGTGCGACGCCTTTCTCGTACAGCTCCTCCGCGGGAACCAGACCGTTCCGGGTGCTTATGACTGTATCACCAGTCACACACGGATTAGTCGCTAGAATACGGTGGTCGGGGTTCTCCTCGACGTCGAACGAGTGTTCCTTGTTGACTCTCTCCAGGTAGATAACTCCGGGCTCTCCGTTCTCGTGGGCACCCTCGACTATCCTGTCCCAGATCTCCTGTGCGGGGACTGAGAGCTCCTCGCCGACCTCGACGTACTCTCCTAAGCCGAACCTGTCGTAGAGCTCCTTCGTGTGTTCGGTGGCTATGTGGGGCTCCTCGGTTCTCGGATTCGTGAAGGTGAACTCCTCTCCGTTTTCGAGAGCCTCCATGAATCCGTCGGTGATACCCACAGAGATGTTGAAGTTCGAGAGATGTCCCTCTGCGGCGTTCCTGAGATGCTCGGGGACACGTCCCTCGTCGTCTATGAGTTCGCGCGCCTCGTCGAGTGCCTCGGTGAAGCTGTTGTGTGTGTAGTCGTCGGGGTCGTTGAGACGTAACGTGTGTGCGAGAGAGACGTCCTTGTTCTTCGCGTGTATGAACTGGATCACGTCGGGGTGTGAGACCCTCATCACTCCCATCTGGGCTCCTCTACGGGTGCCTCCCTGTGCTATCGTCTCACAGTTGTGTACGACTATGTCCTCGGCGACGTAGGTGTGAGTGCCCTCGACCTCGGCGTTGTGGACGGAGCCTTCGTACTCCACCCGGTCAACCGACTCTACCTTAACGACCTCACGTCCGTGTTTTTGGTTGGTTCTGTCTACGGCTCTGAATCCGTCGGGGGTATCCTCGAAGAGGCTTTCGAGAGGAGTGCCGAGTGCCGTACTCACACTCACACCGACGGAGTAGGTCGGCTGTCTCTCCTCGGGCTCACGGTCGTGGCGCGAGAACTGGACGCCACACCGGAGACCCGTCTGGAAGACGAAGTCTATTATTTCCTCGTTGACAAGCTTGAGAGTCGCTCTCTGGCTGTCGCCTCTTTTTTCGAGACGCCCGTCGCCGTCAAACAGGGCTTTCGTCACACGTGCCTGAACCTCGACGGGAGCTTCCCAGAGACCGTCGGGGATCTCTTTCTCCGACGCTCCTGTTCCGAAGGCTCCCTCTATGAACTGGGCGAAGCTAGTGTTCTTGACGTGGACGTGAACCGTGTTTCTGTCCTCGACCTCACGTACGCGTGACGAGACACCGAACGAGTCGAGAGCCTCACGTATCTCGTCGACGAACTCCGTTTCATCGCTGTTGAGTGTGAATGTCACCGTCCCAGGGATGCCGCGCTGGTACCGTATGCTACCTTCGGCGAGGTACCATCCCGCTATCTTTGCGAAGTCATCGGTCGGAACCTCTGAGTCGAACTCGACAGGTGTGGTTCCCTTAGACGCTCCGTAGTACTCTCTGTTGACTCTCAGACCTCCGTCAGTGAAGACGAGTGGCCCCGAAGCGATCCGGGTCATGTCGACTGTGCCGTCGTCTCCTAAGTCGTTCTCACGGCTAGAGTGTCCGAGAACTAAGTAGTCACCCTCGTGTACGTCGCCCGCGTCCACCCACTCGAAGCCGTCTTCACGTGCCACCTTGAATGGATGTTCGCGCGTTGTTCTGAGAGGCTTGTTAATCCTCTCGGGAGTAATCTCGACTATCTCCTCGTTGACGTGTCTCTCCATCGTCTCGGTGACACGCTGTTCGTTGCCGTTTTCGTCTATGACTAGATCGCCTTCTTCGAGACTCTCTATCTCAACCTGTCCTGATGGGGTCAGAACCTTGGTTCCGGGTACGAAACACATCTGATCGTATGTCCGCATAAACGTGATCGGACCCGATGCGATGCCTCCGGTCGATCCAACGGGATCGCCGTACGGACGTAGCTTCCAGAAGGCATACCCCATTCCGCCGCCGCTCTGGAAGACAGCCGCCGCCTCCTTCTCGGTCTCGTGTATGTCGAGTATGTCGTCGTCGGGCGAGTCGACGAAACACGCCGATAGCTGCTGTAGCTCGTCGCCCGCGTTCATCAGAGTCGGCGAGTTGGGTATGAACGAGAGTCCCTCCATAGCCTCCTGGAACTCCTTGCGAGTCTCCTCGACCCTCTCACGTATCTCGTCGTGAAGCTCGGGTACTACCTCGTCGTAGGCGAACTTCTTGACGTTGTCCTCGGTCAGCTTGACGACTGACTCTCCGTCGTCGTCGTCGTCGAAGACCTCGTCTATTATCCCCTCGCGGTTCGAGTGGTCGGGCTTGACCTGGTCGGGCGTCACATAGATCTCCCTGTCTAGCTCGTCGGCGGCATAGACCGCGTCGGCGAGCGCGATGTTCTTAGCGACGCGCTCGAAGAGATCCTCCGGCTCCTCGACTATCTCGCCGTCCTCGTCCTTTTTGAGGTATCTCGCGGGAAGAATCCTGTTGTAGGCGTTCTCCGTAAGACGTTCCTCTAAGCTGTCCCCCGTAACTCGTTTAATAGGTAAATCGACAGACTGCTGGCTCTTGCTCAAATTTACACCTCGTTAAGATCCATCTAACCATGATTCTCAGCCACTATATATCTTGTCTGACTCGTCTAAATGTGTCAGAAAATAGATATGAATCCGGGCTGATAGGCTCCGACCTGCCTAAAGACCTATAGCGTCGTCCGTCTTACGTATACTCTCCTCGGCGTCCTCGAATCCCGTCATGGCTCTTATCGCGTCGACGTTCTCGGGGACGACGTCGCTCTCCTGGTGTATCGCCTGGAAGAGGTAGAGCTCTCCGTCCTCGACAGTTATCGAGTCCTTCCAGACGCAGTTCTCCCACGCGTCTCCACGCGGACGTCCGATGTCTTTCATCATCTCCTTTATCTCACCTGTGCTCGAAATTCCGTTTTCTTCAGAGACAAACCTTATACGTGACTCGTCTTCGAGTGTCTCTATTATCTCTTCCTCGGTCACGTCTCCGACCTCTATGTTGACCGAGTGCATGTGCATCAGTGTCGCGGGAACCTTGAGACCCGTAGTGAATATGTCGACGTCGGGAAGAACAGTATTGACGTCAGGACCGTGGTGAGACGGGAGTCCTATCGGATTCGGGAGTATGTCGTTTATGGGTCCGCGTCCGTGCTGTGGGGGGTCGCCACCCCGTCTCACGAGTGTCGCTCGTACAGTACCGACGCCGAAGCTCTCCTTGAGAGGCTCTATGAGACGTGAGAGACCCGTGGTGTTACACGAGACGACACGTAGAGAGTCGGCTTCGACACAGTCGTCGTAGTTGACCTCGGCGACGAAACTCTTCTCAGCTATTCCGTCGTCCTCTCCTCCCTG
Organism: Candidatus Afararchaeum irisae; assembly: GCA_034190545.1. Taxonomy (NCBI): domain Archaea; kingdom Methanobacteriati; phylum Methanobacteriota; class Halobacteria; order Halorutilales; family Halorutilaceae; genus Afararchaeum (SeqCode); species Afararchaeum irisae (SeqCode). Next base: position 33,799 of record JAXIOF010000097.1, read on the forward strand.
GAGTATGTACTTCGTGTCGGCTTCCTCGTACATCGAGGCGTTCTGTTCGCCGACTCCCGAGGGTGTCGCGTCGACTACGACGTCCGCGGTCTCGACCATCTCCGACACCATGCCCTCTATCTCTATCCCCGCGTCCTCGAAGAGGTCGGCGCGATCCTCGACGGCTGCATAGAGCGGATAGCCCTTCTCGACAGCCTGACGAGCCTCGAAGTTGGGCTTTGTCTTGGCGACACCGACGATCTCCATGTCGTCCTGTCGGTCGACAGCGTCGGCGACTCTCTTCCCTATAGTCCCGTAACCGTTGACAGCGACGTCTACCATACTCACGTATCTACACCAGAAGGCTTTATATTTTCTGAGGTGTTCCGGTCACGTCGCGTTATACTTCAGTATCAGTATCGGTATCGTATAGTCACCATCTCCTGAACTCGATGTCGTCCTCCTCCGTCTCTTCTTCTTTCTCCACGGATGACATCTGTATACTCGGAGGCGAAGCGAAGTCGTGGTTCAGCTTCCACGAGACGTATCTACGTGTCTGTCTGCGTATACGTCTGTTAGGATTCGAGTAAGTCATTATCTCGAAGAGGACGTAGAGACCCACAGTTGCGACTACTAAAAACGAAGCCAGGGCAACTATCTTAACTGCGAGAACGTCTCCCTTGGTTTCGAGGTTCCCGTCCTTCCGAGTTACGACATCCGACTCGGTGAAAAAGACCAGACTTACGTAGAAGACCGCAGACAGAACTAGTATTATAGCGAGTATATTTATAACGCGCCTCTTCTCCATCTATAACTTACTTTAGACAGGTCATAGGTATATAAATCTTCGCGCGGCTACGTATCTCAGGCTGAACAGTTCAGATCTTATCCGAGGTTTACGGGTCGACCGACTCGACCATGCCCTCGAAGACACGTCTGCCGTCGTCGCTTCCTATTAGGGATTCACTCGCGCGCTCGGGATGTGGCATCATCACTCCGACGTTTCTGTTCTCTCCTAGGACGCCGGCTATGTTGTCGATGCTTCCGTTGGGGTTCGCCTCGTCTGTCGCCTCTCCGTTCTCGTCGACGTACTTGAAGAGTATCCTGTCGTCGTCGTAGAGAGAGTCGATGTCTTCGGGTATATAACGTCCCTCGGCGTGTGCGATGGGTATCTGTATCACCTCGCCCTCCTCGAACTCCGAGGTGAAGGGTGAGTCGGTCGTCTCTACACGCAGGTTGACCCACTCACACTGGAACTTCGCCGAGACGTTCTGGGCGTACGCCCCCTCGACAATTCCCGACTCACACAGTATCTGCGCGCCGTTACAGATTCCTAGGACGGGCTTTCCGTCGTCGGCTATCTCAACCACGTCTTCCATTATGTCCGTCTCAGAGGCTATCGCGCCCGCTCTGAGGTAGTCTCCGTAAGAGAATCCACCGGGAAGAACGACGCCGTCGTGTCCTTCGAGGCTTTCCTTGTACCAGACCAGCTCGGCGTCCTCTCCCATTGAGTCGAGAACCTTCTTGACGTCGATGTCACAGTTCGAGCCACCGAACTTGAGGACTCCCACGGACGTGGACTCGGACACGGATTCGGATCTGTCTGTCGCAGTCATCTTTATCTATCTATGTCTATGTCTATGTCTATGCGGCTCTTATCTCGACTGTGTAGTCGTGTATTACGGGGTTCGTCAGGAGACGCTCACACATCTCGTCGACCCTCTGTCTCGCGTCCTCCTCCGAGTCGGCTTCGAGGTCTATTATGTACTCGTCGGCGGTACTGAGGTCTTCGAGGTCGAAGCCGAGACGTTCGAGTGACTTCTGTATAGTCTTCGCCTCGGGATCGAGGACGCCCTTCTTGAGTGAGACGCGGACAACAGCCTCGTACATTAGACGTAGCTTCGGGGGTTGTGACAAAAACAGTTGTGTTTCTACCCGTCGAACCAAATCTATAATAGCCTTCTTCCCCTGATATTCGTCTATGTACAACGTGTTACTCGCCGTCGACGAGAACGAGGACAGAGCCATAACAGAGGCGGAGACGATCTCGGAGCTTCCGGGTAAGGAAGACCTCAAGGTCACAGTCCTCTATGTCTTCACCGACAACCCGAGCGGTGCCTCTGCGACACAGATCGCCACGGTGAGGGACGCGATAGAACACCTCGAAGACCACGGAATCGAGACTGAGGTTCTTGAGTCGAGCGGAGATCCCTCGACCGAGATACTCGACACCGCCGAGGAGGAGGACGTCGACATGATCTGTCTCGGTGGCAGAAAGAGGTCTGCGACAGGAAAGGTACTCTTCGGAAGCGTGACTCAGTCGGTGATACTCAACACCGACAGACCCGTGATGGTCACCGGAACTAAGGAGTACGACGAGGGCGAGGTCTAAGTCCACCTCACGTATAAAAGTCCTCGGACTCCGAGATACTTATACTGTAGAGGCTTACGAGGAAGAGACGCCGACTCGTTATAAGAGAAAAGCGATCTAGTAGACCGACTCGATGATCTCTTCTACTTCGTCGGGGCTCGTGTATCCCTCAGTCTTCTCGACGAGCTCGCTGTCGGAGAAGAAGAGAAACGCGGGAGCCACGTCGACCCCGTACTCACGTCTGAAGTCGGCGACCTCCTCGCCGTTTACTCCCGCGAAGCGAACGTCTGTCTCACCTACTACATCTACATCTACATCTGCGAACTCCTCTTTCATCTCGTCACACGGCGCGCAGTCGAACTTCCAGACTGTCACGACTGAGTCGGGGTTCTCGTCGAGGAAGTCGGCGTAGGTCTCGTCGTCTATCTCGTCGATGTACTCGGGAACTGCAGAGACCGGGCTGACCTCTCCGACTACATCCGCCATCACGGTTAACTCGGTCTGGGGGAGGTCGCGGCTGACCTCCGACTTCACAGCCATGTAGGTGATGAAGTCGTCACGTGTGACACCTATCTCCTCTATCCTCTCTGCTGCCTCGTCCCTACTTATACCGAAGACGTCGGCGACGGATCTCTCGAACTCGTCGTCGGAGACCTCCGAGTAGGTGTTGTAGTAGACCGACCGAGTCTTCTCGTACTCCGACGTCGTCGTCACGGTTCCGCCGTCTCCGACTCTCAGAACGCCCTCGTCTATGAGGACGTCGACTCGTTCCTCGGCTCTGTCTCCATCTTCTCCGTCGTCGGTGTCTGTGTTCGTTGACATCTTATACACCCAGGTACTCCTCTCTCGTCTCTGTGTCTTCACGTAGCTCGTCGGCGCTGCCCTCGAAGACTACCTCTCCGTGGTCTACGACGTAACACCGGTCGGCGATCTTCATCGCCGCGACGGCGTTCTGTTCGACGAGTAGGACGGTCTTCCCCGACTCGCTTATGTCGGTGATCGCGTCCTCGACGTTGTCTATTATCTGTGGCGCGAGTCCCTCGTAGGGCTCGTCGAGCATGAGTAGGTCGGTGTTCTGCTTGAGGGCACGCGCTATCGCGAGCATCTGCTGCTCTCCTCCCGACAGAGTCCCGGCTTTCTGTGTCTTCCTCTCTCTCAGACGTGGGAACTCGTCGTAGACCTCGTCGGTTGACATTCCCGTCTTCTCTATGTCGAGTGATCTTCCGAGCGTGTTCGGAAGGTCGGCATAGACCTCCGAGAGATGGAGGTTCTCCGCGACAGTGAGATCCGCGAAGACACGTCTCTCCTCGGGTACGAGTGAGATACCCTTCACGGCTATGTTCTCGGCGGGCTGTCCCGTGATGTCTTCTCCCTTAAACTTCACCGATCCTCCACGTATCTCGGGAGGCGTAGCCCCGGATATCGACCTGAGTGTCGTCGTCTTTCCGGCTCCGTTACGTCCTAGGAGAGCACATATCTCTCCCTCCTTGACCTCCATCGAGAGATCACGGAGTATGTGGCTCTCTCCGTAGTACGAGTCGAGTGAGTCGACTTCGAGAAGGCTCATATCTCAACACCTCCTAGGTAGGCTTCCTGAACTTCGGGGTCTCCCTTCACCTCGTCAGGGGTTCCGTCGGCTATGACCTCTCCCCTGTTGAGGACTATTATACGGTCGGATATGTTGAAGACTATCTCCATGTCGTGTTCGACTAAGAGGAAGGTAAGGTCGAGTTCCTCGTAGACCTCCTCTATAAGTTCGACTGTCGAGGCGGTCTCGTCGGGCGACATTCCCGCTGTGGGCTCGTCCATCAGGAGGAGATCGGGCTCTCCGGCTAAGGCGAGCGCGATTTCGAGACGCCTCTTGTCACCGTACGGCAGATCCTTCGCCGTGACGTCTTTCTGTTCGAGAAGACCCACTGACTCAAGAGAGTCACGTGCGAGTCCGTCGACGTTTCCGTAGTTCCTCCAGTGCTTGAGGAAGTTGAAGCCGAAGGGTCCCTCCTCCGACGCGAGTGCGGCTATCTTAGCGTTCTCCTCGACTGTGAGATCGGGGAATATCGACGCTGTCTGGAACGACTTCGAGACTCCCTTCTGGACGACCTCGTGGGGTTCGAGATCCGTTATGCTCTCGCCCTTGAAACGTATGTCACCCTCGGTGGGGTCGAGACGTCTCGTTATGAGGTTTATGAGGGTCGACTTACCGGCTCCGTTGGGTCCTATGAGGCTGACCCTCTCTCCCTCTTCGAGAGATATATTCACGTCGTCCGTTGCCACGAGTCCGTCGAAAGACTTGACGAGGCTGTCAGTTTCGAGAAGTGCCATTATCTATCACCTCCTGACCGCCGTACTAACGAACGTATCTTCGTGATTGCTCCCCAGACTCCGCTCGGGAAGAAGGCTATCGTGATGACGAAGACGACACCGAGTATGAGGTGCCAGAAGTCGCCAATCACGGGAAGACTGACCACGACGTTCTCGATGTAGAGGTAGACTCCGGCTCCGAATATCGGACCGAAGAGCGACCCCGTTCCTCCGAGTATCGACATTATGACGACCTCACCGCTCGTGGTCCAGTAGAGTGACTCAAGCGGAACGTAGCTTCCGTGGATAGCGAAGAGGCTTCCGGCGACCCCCGCGAAGAAGCCCGATATCACGAACGACATCAGCTTGTACCTTCCGACGTTGAGTCCCACGAACTCCGCCCTCTGTTCGTTCTCGTGTATAGCGTGGAAGACGAGACCGTACGGCGAGTTGAGTATTCTGTAAGCTATTCCTACACAGATCACGCCTATGATCGCCACGAAGACGTAGAGCCAGCCTCCTATGAAGTCTCCTAAGACTATGAACTCGCTTCCCAGGTCGTAGGTTCCGAAGAGCTCTCCGACCTTCATGTTGGTGAAGCCGTTCTCTCCGTTGGTTATGAACGAGAGTGGCGAAGACGCAAGGTAGAACATCATCTGTGCGAAGACGAGTGTGAGTATCGTGAAGTATATGCCTCCACGTCTCAGCGAGAGATAGCCGAGTAGCCACGCCGTCAGAACTGCGACTACGGTTCCGACTACGACTATCAGAATCGGGCTCGACGAGACGTGGGCACTGAAGTATCCCGCCGAGTAGGCTCCGACTCCCCAGAATGCGGCGTGTCCGAACGAGAGGAGACCCGTGTATCCGAGGAGAAGGTCGTATCCCATAGCGAAGATACCCCAGATAAGTATCAGAGAGGCTAGCTCATCCCAGCCTCTCATGTTGTCGAGAAGGCCGGCTATGCCTTCCATTCCCGCGGATTCGAGCGACTCGACTACCATATTCATCACGAAGAAGTCGGTGAGTAGGTACGGGAAGACTGCGAAGACCACCAGAACCGCACCCATCACGAAGAGCTCTCTCTCCTTTATGCTGTCCCAAGTCTGTGCGAGACTCATGCTTCCACCTCCTTACCGAAGAGTCCCTGAGGACGCACGAGTAGGACTACCGCGGCGACTGCGTACATTCCGACCTGTGACCACGGTGCGAAGTTGAGCGTGAACGACCCGATTGTCAGACTTGGAAGAGCTATCAGAGTCGACTCGACGAATCCGAGTAGCAGCCCTCCAACGATGGCTCCGCGGGTACTACCCACACCTCCTATCACGACAGTGATGAACGCAGGTACGAGTATTCCCGTGCCGACGTTCGGGTTGACGAGTTCGAGGGGTCCTCCGACGACTCCCGCGACTCCCGCGAGCGCGGCACCTATTCCGAAGACGATGAGGTACTGTCTGTCGAGTCTGACACCTAAGAGACGTACCATCTCGGAGTCGAGCGTACCGGCTCTGACTATCAGACCGAAGTCGGTGTACTCTATCAGACCAATCACAAGGATCACGAGTAAAGCCGTGATACCTATGACCCAGAGACGCCACTCGGGGAAGTTACCCACCACGGGGAGATTAACTGCGCCGCTCGCCCACTTGGGCTGGCTGAAGTTCTGGGAGTTTCCGCCGAACATCGCTCTGAAGAGCTCCTGGACGATCACTGCGAGACCGAACGTCACGAGTATCTGATCCGTGTCGGGTCTGTCATAGAAGGGTCGCGCGACGAACCTCTCCATAAGGAGCCCTATCACGAACACGAGTATAGGAACCAGAATTAGGGCGGCGGCGTAGCCGAGGTCGAGTCCGATAGTCGACATTCCCCACTCCTGTAACTTTCCGTTGCTCAGACTCATCTCTCCGGCTATCAGAATACCCGCGTACGCGCCTATGAGGTAGAGAGCACCGTGAGCGAAGTTAACAAACTTCAGGGTTCCGAGTATAATCGAGAGACCCACGGCGAGCAAGACGTATATGGCTCCCGTCTGAAGGCTGTTGAGGAGAACACTGGCGATATCGGCTGCCAGACTCATGGGGTCACCTCCTTACCTCTGTCTATACGGCTGTTATGATAGTTCTCTGACATATTTGCTGTTAGATAGATGTATATCTATGTCTATAAATGATGTATTTGGTGGTTTTTGGAGTAGCTACGCAGTCTACTTGTATCCGCCAAGTTCACACTTAGCGGCAGGACCTTCGTCACATCCGTACGATATGTCGTCACGCGGTGTCTGGTTGACTAGCTCGAAGTACTTGCCTTCTTCCTGCTCCGACTTGGGGAGTCCTTTGACGACAGGGATCTTGTGGAACGCCTGATGGTCGCACTTTCTCATCTCTTCTTGACCGTATCCTACGTTGTCGTACTGATGACCCTCAAGCTGCTTTATGACCTCGGGCGGGTAGAAGGTTCCGGCGCGCTCGACCGCGGCGGCGTACTGGAGCGTCTGCGCGTACGCGAGGAGAGCGGGACCCGAAGGTATACGCCCATTGTACTCGTTTCCAAATGCCTCGGTGAAGGCGTTCGAGTACTCGTTGTCTATCAGCGAAGTCCATGCGACTGTGCCGTAGACACCCTCTATCGAATCCGCGGCTGCCTCAGCCATCAGACGGTTATAGAGGGGGACGACTATCTTCATATCCTCCTTGATTCCTGCGTCAACCGCCTGTGGGAGCGAGTTCGCGGCGTCGAGTCCGTAGTGGTTGAGTATGAGCACGTCGGCTCCTGAGTTCGCGGCGTCTGAGAGGTAGTTCGAGAAGTCGCTCGTACCGAGAGGCGTAGCGACGCTGTCGACCTGTTCCCAGCCTGCGACATCTGTGAGGAACTGTTTCATCGAAGCTTGCTGTGTCTGTCCCCACGAGTAGTCGGCGTAGAGCTGGTAAAACTTTAGACCCTCACCGTATTCCTCCTTCAGGACTGGGGCGAGTGCCTTTCCTGTCATGTATGCATTGAAACACTCACGGAACGAGTAACGCACACAGTTCTTACCTGTGGTGTCGTTCGAGTGAGTCATACACGCCATGAACTGAACCTTCTCCTCCTGCGCTAGCCCCTGCTGAGCTATAGCGACAGCACTCGAAGATCCTCCGGAGAACATTATGACGTTGTCACGCTGTATCATACGCGACGCCGACTGTCTTCCGGTGTCGGGGTCTGTTGCTGTGTCTCCGTTGACGGAGGTAACCTTGTTTCCGAGGACACCCTCACCGCTGAGGTTGTCCCAGTCGTCGACCCATCCGCCACCGTTGTTGAGGTGCTTGACAGCGAGCTTATAGGCTCTGAGTTCGTCCTCACCCTCTGCGGAGTAGGATCCTGACTGAGGTACGTTGAATCCGAAGACGACGTCTTCCTCTCCGGCGTCGAGTCCCGGCGTGTAGTTTCCTATCTCGGGGTACTCGGAGCCTCCTCCTCCGTCACTGCCTCCGTCTCCACCGTCGCCGCCGTTTCCGCCGTCTCCTCCGTCACCGCCGTCGCCACCTTCACCGCCACCGCCTCCTCCGGTACAGCCTGCGAGTCCGGTTATTCCTGCGACACTCGTTGCTCCTGCCATCTTCACTACGTCTCTTCTCGAAAGCCCGTCTGAATCTCGAGCTTCGTTGTTATCTCGAGCCATGTGACAAAAAGAACCGGTCTAGGTATTAATAATTACGGTTATGTACGACATTTTATATGATAATAGACGTTTAGGTTAATTGAAGATAATTTAAATTATCGGACTCTATTATAATATTGAACTATTATAAATACGTCTAAAAAAGAGGGTGTTCACTATCCCTGACCGACCATGCGGTCTTCGTCCTCCCACTCCCTCTCACGTAGCTCGTTTTTCTTGACCTTGCCGGTCGCGGTCGTGGGAAGAGAGTCGACGAAATCGGCGTCCTTGATAATCTTGTAGGAGGCGAGGTTTTCGCGGCAGAACTCGATGA
>JAXIOF010000098.1:0-2276 GCA_034190545.1 Candidatus Afararchaeum irisae
CCGAGGTGAGATAGGGTATATATGGGTTGACCTCGGGTGTTCGTACACGGTTAGTGATACAATGCGTGTAACAACTAACCAACATTTCTAATATTTCTCTAGAAGCGTTGGTTAGCCACGGGCGTTTGTTTGTCACGGGGTAGCCGTCGCTCCTCGACCCCCGCGGCTTACCTCGGGTCGGCGTCGATCTAACCCGACTTAGCCGCCGCTAAACTCGGTCAACTGCCTATTATTCCCTGGGTCACCTGTACTCGGGTTTGAGGTAGAGAAGATCCGCTCAGTCTTTGCTGCTGAAGCGTCAAGGATCACGAACTCCCACGTATTAGAGTCCCTTACGTCCGAGTTCGTGGTTTCTATCTCGGCTAATCCGCTGATAGCGTCGTCCTTAGACTCCCAGCGGTATGAGTTAGCCCCGTAGTCTGCTGCCCCCTCCCTGACGCCGACGACTTCCTCCTCGGCTAACTCCTTGAGCGTTTCGAGGACGTGTCTTTTCGAGACGTCGACAGCGTCGGCTATCTCCCGCGCCGTCGACCTCGGGTTGTCTCGGAGGAACTCGGCTATCTCCTTCTGCTTATCCCCGAAGACTCTGGCTCCTGGGACGATCTCGTCGACGAAGTCGACGGGAGTGGCGTCTGTACGGACGAAGACGACAGCTGTGTCATCGGGGTCGTCGGGGTTACGAGCATACCTACCCGCAGCCTGGGCGACGTGGTTCTCGCGCACCGAGGCGAGGATCTCCCGGGCGGTCTCGGCGTCGTCACCGACAAAACCACGACCTGCGGCTCTTTTCCGACCCGTGTTATCGCAAACATGACAGCCGCTTCCGTCGCAGGTGTCACAGTCGACGTCGGATCTCTCAGGGCGGGCGTCAAGACCGAGTTCCGCGATGACGTCGAGGATATATCCGTCTCCGGGATCCATAGCCCCGTTTACAAAGCCGACTTCCTCGTCACCGAAGTCATTTCGGCTTTTCTCCTTCCCGTAGTGCATTAGGTCGGGGTCTTCGACACCGACGTCCTCCATGATTTCCTCGACCTCGTTTTCAACTTGAGCCGTCGTTATCGCTGTCCCGAATCCGTCGCCGTACTCGTCTTTGAGATGTCTAAAGAGTACTTCGAGCTTGTCCTCGGATAGCCACTCCTTAGCCCTATCACCCGAAAGCGGGCGTGTAGCTTCTCCGATCTGAACCACGTGTAGCCCACGCTCGTACCGCCGCCACAGACGCCTCTCCTCCGAGTTGAGTATTTCTTCTCTGGTAATCCAAGGGACGGCGTTCAGTTGCCACATCGGCATACTGGGGTGAGCGTCGAGACCAATGACACACCTCGGGGTAGTACCAAGGTCGGGTGTCTGACGTATGTTGGTTAGGTTATTGTCGTCATCGAGGACGACGGTAACATAGACACGATCCCAGCCCTCCTCGTCGCGCGCGTCCTTGTCTAACCTCGGGGGGTTGTATGGCACCTTACCCCTCCTCCTACCTCTCTCTCCATCTGCCTGAGTTCTATATAATGCACGTGCGAGAGCGGGAGCTAAGGTGTGCGCGTCGGGGTCGTTGAAGTACCATTCTCGGTCTGGCTCGTACTCAAGAGCTTCTTCTACGGTTCCTTGAGCTACTTGCCCGTTATTCCAGGCTGTAATCAGCCCCTCGTAGCTACGGATCGGGGAGCCGGCTTGTTGTAAGTAAGCCGTAACTGCCTGCCTAACCCTGTCTTGGCTCATATCCACGGAGAAGTCGGGTCTCTCGTCGAAGACGAGATTACTGTCGGCTACCAAACCGGGGACATAACTCATTTGGTGTGTAGCATGGACGACGTCGTAACTAACCTCGGTGTTCCCGTCGTCGTCTTTCTTACGGGGGACGTTCTCCCACTGAGTGACAGCCGTACAGGTATCGCCACCACACGGGAGTTCATCGTAGTCGGTGTTCTCAACGACGTAATCTTCGAGGTACGAATGTGCTACGGAGAAGGGGATCCCCTTTCCGTCGCACATCGTGCGGAACCACTCCGAAGCGGGCGTGCCGTCGGGTGTGGGTACGGGATCGTGGTCGTGTTCCTCGTCGTCTGCCTCGGGGTCTATGTCATATTCGCCACCAGCTACGGGGCACGCTTCCTCCCTGCCGAGTAACCGAGTAGCGTCGATGTCATTCCTATCACTTACCCTGAAAGCGTCGTCTCGGGCGTCAGTTGTCGCGTGGAACTGGATTACCGGAGATCCTCCCGTCACGTCTCTCATGCCTTTCCAGGGCTGCGTCGCGGCGGTGTAGGACTTAC
>JAXIOF010000098.1:2376-4101 GCA_034190545.1 Candidatus Afararchaeum irisae
CCCGTCACGTCTCTCATGCCTTTCCAGGGCTGCGTCGCGGCGGTGTAGGACTTACCCGCCGACGTCGGGGCGTCTATGACGACGTCGTCCCCGCGTCGCATGGCGGTCTTTATCTCATCCTCAAGGCGGTCTCTCACTTCGGGTGTGGTGGGGTAGTCAAGATCTCTCTTCTCGGCGTACCTACGTCTCTCGTTGGGAGAGAGCGCGTCGAGTTGTTCTAACGGGAGACCCGAGGTGAGATGACCCCGTGCTGAACCACCCGTCGTCGACCTGCCCGGATCGAGACCGAGGTCTTCCTCGACGTGGTCGAGCGCGGCGTTGTAGACGCCCGAAGGCAGCCCCTCGAAGGTTTCACCGTCGCGCGTCTCGTGCTCGACGAGTTCGCCGTCCCAATCCGTCGTGTCACGAGCGACGTGTCGAAGGGCGCGTCGCGGTATCCGGTCGTCCTCGGCGACGAGACCGTGCTCTTTGGCGTACCGCCACGCCTCGAAGACTTCGGCGTCGTCGAGACTCCCGTCGGGAGCGTCGACGTCACGGACGCCCGCCTCGACGAGAAGAGATGTGAGGGGGTTGTACGCCTTCTTGCGTTTGTGGTCGTAGGCGACGGTGTCGTCAACCGCGACGAAGTAGTTCTCGCGAGACCCGCGGTGTCCTAACGGGTTCTTCCCTCGGTAGCCTTCACGGACGCCCAGAACGTCCGTGAGACGGAGGTCGTAAATAGACGAGGTATCCCCCCCGATCTTCTCAAGCGTCTCACGCGCCTTCTCGACACGGTCTTCCTGGGTCTCTTTTACCTCGTCGTAGGCGTCGAACGCCTCGGGGGGCTTAGCAGCCGCGACGAGCTGGTCGAGCGTGCCCCAGCCGCTGTTTAGGTACTCGTCGAGGTCGTTCCCGTGGTGCGCGACAGTCGGCGGTAGCGCGACACGCGCGTCGACGTCGTTCTCGACGAGGAAGTCGGCGGTACGGAGCGCGCCTTTGACACCTTCTCCGTACTGAGTAACTTCGAGACGTTCTTCGTCTTCGCCGAGGTCGCTGTCTACGGGGTCGTTATCCGCGATGACGACGACACGGTCGGCGTTCTCGACGGCTTCGAGCACGACGTCGTGGTGTTTCCGCTTGAACTGGGTAGTGACGGGCGACACCGCCGCATAACCGCGTTCGTGAGCCGTAATAGCGTCGGCTATTCCTTCGGCGACGAGTACTGTCTCAACTTCTTCTCCGAGAGTTTCGAGTCCGTAAATCGGTTCGTCGACATGGCTGTAATCCGTCGTTTTGACAGCCTTGGTGTATTTCTGGTCAGCCTTCGGGTCGTCTGGATGACCCACGGAACGGCTTATAGCGTAGCACGGCTCCCCGTCGTCGTCGAAGTACGGGAAGACGACGCGCCCCTCAAAGTGCGGCGTCAGCCCCTCGTAGAAGAGACCTGTCCCGAGTATCTCGTCGCGGGTGAAACCCTCCGACATGAGGCGGTCGAGGAGGTCGTACCCGTGCCCCGCGGGCGCGTACCCGAGACGCTTGTCGTCGAGAGTCTCAGGATCCCAGCCCCGCTCGTCGACGAAGTACTCCCGAGGTGTATCGGGAGGTGTATCGGCGCCGACGTCGACCTCGTCGGGTAGCTCGTCGTCGAGGTGATCGTGGTAGAACTCGACCGCCGTCTCGAAGGCTTCCAGGACACGCGCCTCGTCGACGTCTTCCGTTTCCGTAGCCGTAGCCGGATCCGTTTCG
>JAXIOF010000099.1 GCA_034190545.1 Candidatus Afararchaeum irisae
GTATTACACCGAATATTCCTAGGCTGAGGTCAGGTGGCATTTATTTTGGCTCCGTATATTATGCTTCATCCACGTAGAGAGTATAGCTGTAGTACTCGGTGTCGTACCAAAGATGTCCGTTCTCGGACGTGTCGTCAAGACCCAGTCTGTCGAGTAGACTCTCGAAAGCCTCCGTGAGTGGCGTCTCCTCCGTGTATGTACCATCAGTTATAGCCTTCTCAAGTAGGTCACTCTCCTCATCTTGTAGATCGCCAGGATAGATCTCGGCGTCGACACGTGACTCGAAGACTACGTCACGGAACTCGTCACGTGAGTCAGCCACCTTCACCGTGAGAGTACTGTACTCAGTCTCCGTTATGTTCTCGTCTGTGACGTCGATCCTGTAAGCCCACGGTCCTGTCTCTTCCATCCTCACGACCTCGCCGTCGAGTTCACGCGTCCCCAGACGGCTATCGGTCTCGGCAGGTCGACGCAGAACGTAGACGTCTCCGTGGAGTAGATCCGAGGCACCTCCCTCGCCATTAGTGACATGGTTAGTATGCAGAATCTTGAGGACACGTGCCACGGGTCGTTCGAGGTCATCTAATTCGACTGCGTCACGCGGGATGTTTTCCTCCGAGACTCGGACGGCTTCGACTACTGTGCGCTCGGTCTTTCTGCGCCCCGTGATGGTATTTTTGACTTGGTAATATCCTTCCTCCGTCTCGACGTAAGCGTCGTCAGGAAGAGGCGTGTAGCCGTAAGTAGTATGGCGTCCCTCGGGTAGTATATTGCCAAGTGCTTCCCTCGCGGGGTCTCCGAAGAGGTTACCGTCTTCGGGCTGGTAGAGGGAGTGTTCGACAGGAGAGGTGGAGATACTTTCTACGTCAAAGGAGTACTCCGTCGTTTCTGACTCTGACTGTGAGTGGAGTCCCGAGAGACATCCCGTGAGTGAAGTCAGAGCCGCTAATCCCGTGGCACGAACTGCTTGTCGACGTGTGATAGACAGTCCGTCTCTCGGATTCATATTATTACTCTACCGACGGAGTCCCCGGATAAAGTATTTCTGTAGAAAGAGACCATCTCATCCGGAGTTTTCCGGGAACTCGACACGGAGATACGAGGTTCCTTTCACGTAGTTGTAGGCTTCGACGGCTACGCCGAACGCTGAGAGTACTGTCAGGACAAGCAGAGCCCGGCTCTGCGGCGTCAAGAGATACTGTCCGCCGATGAGGTAGAGAACAAACATACCACGGAGAAGATTATACACCGGATGGTCTCGAAACGAGTCGAATGTACTCGCACCGAGGTAGAGTATGGGTACCGCGAAGTAGACATATATAAGAGGAGATGCTTCTGTAAGCCAGACAGCAGCCAGAAGGAAGGCGAGCAAGAGTACTGTGAGACCACCCCGGTAGGGGCTGATACGGTCACGAAGACTGTCAGAACCCATAGTGTTGGTTACTCAACGGTGTGGTAAAGCAGTTTCTGGTCAGATCTGTGTCATAAGTCATGAAGTCTTCGGTGTCTGTGAGTTCCGATTCGACTTGTATAGTCAACACCGTATATACAGAAGAAGTAACTGCGCCGAGACCGTGATACTCTTCTTTCACGAAGACCCACAGGGAGTAATGTCTAGCTCCT
>JAXIOF010000100.1 GCA_034190545.1 Candidatus Afararchaeum irisae
AGCCTCGATAAGACGCTATTGTCAAGCGGTTTCTAACTTAGCTAAAGACAGATGGGTCAGGACTTAGGATGAGCGATGAAGTACGAGTTTATGGCTTCTTTCTCGCCGTCCTTCTGCCACTCAATCCGAACACTAAACATATAGAAATCTTCGAGATTGAGTTTATCGTTTCCACTGATGCCAAAGTCAAACTCCAATGTAGTGGTACTTTCATTGGGTATCGTTATCCTCGGACTGAGGCTCTTAAAGTCACCAAGTCTATGTAGAGTTATATTTTCTGACCCGCCGTTGTACTGCATTTCCATACTGTCAAATGCTTCGTGGTTACCGCCCTGTGTATCTATATAGAACGGGAACCTGATCTGAGTTATCTCAACATCGACGTCTTTCTTGTTCCTTAAACGTACTTCTACAGGCTCCTTACTCCCGCCTTGGCTAACGGGCTCAACGTATGCCAGCGACACGTCTGTTTCCTGGTTCGGGTTTATCCTGTCGGTCGTCGCGTTACCTCCGCCGTCGCCACCGAGACCGCTAGCGTCGGTGTTGACTACATCGATGGAAAACGTGAGGTTTTCTCTCGATCTCGGGTCGAAGTCAGAGAGATCGTCAGGGTCGACGTCTATGCTCGCGTTGAGGCTCTCCTGTAGATTAGAACCGTCTATGTCGTCGGGTGCGGTGTACCTCACCGAGGCTCTTCCGTCGGTTCCCGTAGCATCCGACCCGGGCGATATGCTTCCCTCAGACACCCCGCCGAACTCGACCTCGACTCCGCTCACCGGGTTGTTGTACCTGTCTCTGACCTCGACCACCATATTTCTCGACGTGCCTTCGCCCACGTTGGTGTCCTCGGTCACTTGAGTTATGTAATGTTCATCCTCCTCGGTGTAGTCGTTGCCTATGCCTATCTTCGCCATCCTGAGGTTGTAGGTGACACCGTCGCCGTCTTTTTCTGAGACCATCTCGACGGTCAGAGTACCGTTGTCGACCGAGTAGCTGTGTACGTATCCGCCGCTCGACGCGAGTTCGGTCTGTAGTATATCGTCCCATCTCTCCTCCGACATCCGTGTGGGAACTTCGAGAGTCACGTTACCACCGGTCGAGTTGGTGACTGCTACGGTCTGGTGCGGCGCGCTGAGAGGTGTTATGTCGAGGTTGATCGATCCCTGTTCGGAGGTCATCAGGCTGCCGTTGAGTGCCAGAAGGGTTATACGCCGACCGCTTATTATGTTGGATCTTGAGACGAGTATGTCGGCTGAGTCAAACTCGTTGTAGACCACGGAGCCGTCGAAGACCGTATCCGGGGCGTTCTGGTACTGGTTGTAGTCGGGCTCGTACTCCACCGACTTCGTCACGAAGTCTCTCTCGTCACCGTTCCAGTAGTCCGAGGTCTCTGTCTTTACGGCTTCGACGTTCTGAAGGCTCAGGTTCGCCGCCGGGCTCGTCTTAATACTCCCCGCCGGGTTTGGAGGATTTATCAGAAAAGGTCTAGTCGGGTAATCGATCCCCATCTCGACTGTGGTTATCGACTCTGTACCTCTCGCCGCCGTCGACTCGACGTCCGACTGGAGTGTGTTGATGTCTTCCTGTACCCTCTGGCTGTGTGAGAACTCAGCGTTCTCGTTCCATATCGGCACCGCGGTTATCTGTAGGGTGACGAGTAGGAGGAGGAGTATGCCGAACATGAGTATGAAGCCGATTATGGGCGAAACACCTTCTTCTATACTTTTCATCTTTTGTCACCTTCTGGGTCTGAGGCTGTTTTGGGTTTCATATCTGTGTCTCTGTCTGTTCTGGTTCAGATCACTGTGACGTAAGCGATCATGGTTATCACGAGGAATGCTATGCTGTATTTGAGACCGCTCATCATGTCGTCCTTCGTCATCTTGCCCGCGAGTAGACCGTTTCCGAGTGCCTGTATGAGTGTCGAGTGGTAGAATACCATCCGGTAGGTCGTCACAGGGACGTTCTGGAAAGACATCGGGGTTCCTATCTCGGCAGGTGCTTCGATGTCCTGTCTTCCGACTCTTTCGACGAGTGGAGTCAGGTATGCCTGGTCGAGAAGTAGTATGACACCGAGGTAGACGAGGAAGCTGATTATGATGATAGCTATGTACCCCGACATCTCCCTGTAACGTTTCCTCCTCAGAAGTAGCCTCTCGTAGGCGTCGTCGGCAGCCACCGAGAGTATCTTGTAGAGATCTCCCGTAGCGACACTCGACCTCGAAATCAGCCTCACAGTCCTGGATATCGACGGTATACGGAGACGGTTGGCGAACTTCGTGAGTGCCTTGTTGACGTCGAAGTTCCATCTGATGTCGTTGTTGAGCCTCTCAAACTCCTCCGCGAGTAACCCCTCTGATCTCTGAGATATATACCTGAACCCCTCGTCGACCGAGAGACCCATCTGGTTCGCGTTTGCTAGCTCGTCGAGTTTCTCGGGGAACCTGTTAACAATTATACGTTCCCTTCTGTCCTTTAGCTCGTAGAAAGCTGAAAGCGGAACTACTGCTATAAGCAGAGGTATCACGACGAGGGTCGTCGTGGTGCTTATAGGACTCTGACTCATGTCGGTGGGGGACACCCCTCCCGATACCATGAAGAAGACGAATCCGAGACCGAGAGGAACCGAGAAGTAAAGCGACCTCAGGGGATTCCTGAGTATGGGCTCGAAGGGGTTTCTGATACTGTCGGCCGAATATTCTTTAGGCTAGAGCGTGATTGGGAGGTATGG